>DAIPXW010000028.1:0-12251 GCA_036783075.1 Candidatus Dormiibacterota bacterium
GCGCTCGCGCGGTTTCGCCGCAGGCACGTGGGCATCGTCTTCCAGTTCTTCAACCTGCTCAACAACCTGTCGGCGCTGGACAACGTGCTGGTGCCCGCAGAGTTGGCCGGCGCGAAACGAGCCGACGCGCGGAAACGCGGGCTCGATCTCATGGAGCGCCTCGACATCGTCGAACTGAAAGACGAGTACCCGATGCGCATCAGCGGCGGCCAGCGCCAGCGCGTGGCGATCGCGCGCGCGCTTATCAACAACCCAACCCTGCTGCTCGCCGACGAGCCCACTGGCGCGCTGGATTCGCACAGCGGCGACGAGGTCATGGCCATCTTCGCCGAGCTCAACCGCGGCGGCCAGACGATTTTGCTCGTCACCCACGACGAGCGGCTCGCGCTCGCGAGCTCAACTCGCATCATTCACCTCCTCGACGGACGAGTTGCAAGCGACCGCAGCCGGCCCGCGCTCGAAATGGTGCAGGCTCGATGAGCGCCGTCCTGCGACAGGTGATCGCCGCGACCGGCCGGCGCAAGCTGCAGAGCGCGATCGTTGGCGTCGTCGTATTTCTTTCGTGCCTCACCTCGACGCTGGCACTGACGTTGCTCGTCGAAACGGATGCGCCGTTCGACCGCGCCTTCGCGCAGACCCAGGGCGCGCACCTTTACGTCACCTTCGACTCGTCTCTCGTGACGGCGGCCCAGGTTCAGGCGACCGAGTCGCTGCCGGCTGTGACCGCGGCCAACGGCCCGTGGCGCGTGATGCCGGCGTCAGTCCTCATCGCCGGCGGGCGTGAGCGCGTCGTGCCGGTGGCCGGGCGCGCCGACGCGGCCGGCCCCGTCGATCGTATCTCGCTCGACCTAGGCCGCTGGGTGCAGGCCGACGGCGAGGTAGTGCTATCGCGCGACCTTGCCAACGCCACTGGCGTGACGGTCGGCGGCATGCTTCCGGCCGCAAGCGATTCCACGCTGCCCCCGCTGCGCGTCGTGGGCATTGGCGTCTCGCTCGGCAACGACGCCGCGGCGTGGGTCGAGCCGAGCCAGTTGCCGCAAGCGACCGGGCCCGACCAGCCGCCGGCCCAGTATCTGGTGGCCTACCGGCTGCGCAACTCGTCAAATCTCAGCGAGATCGCCTCCGCCATGGACGCCATCACCAGCGCGGTTCAGGCGGGCGCGGTCGTCGACACCTCGAACTACCTGGCGATCAAGCTCAACGCCGACCGCACCACGGCGGTGATGATTCCCTTCCTGCTCGCCTTCAGCGTGTTCGCGCTGATGGCCTCGGCGCTGATCATCGCCAACCTCGTCGGCGGCGCGGTCATCGCCGGCACGCGCGAAATCGGAGTCATGAAGTCGGTCGGTTTCACGCCCCTGCAGGTCATCGCCGTATTCGTCGGCCAGATGCTGCTGCCCGCAGGTATCGGGTGCCTCCTCGGCGTTCCCGCCGGAATCGCGCTCAGCCAGCCGTTCCTCGACGACACGGCCAAGGCCTTTGGCCTACCCCGAACATTCGGCGTTGCGCCCGGACCGGACGGCCTCGGCCTCGCCGCGATCCTCGCCGTGGTCATCTGCGCCGCAGTGCTCGCATCGCTTCGTGCCGGCCGTCAGAGCGCGGCTTCCGCCATAAGCGCCGGCAGCGCGCCCGCGGGCCACGGCGGCGCGCGCCAGGCTCGGCTCGCCGCGCGCATCCCGATGGCAAGGTCCCTGAGCCTCGGGCTGGGCGAGTCCCTCGCCAGGCCGATCCGGTCGTCTATGACCATCCTCGCCATCATCCTTGGGGTCGCGACCGTCACCTTCGCCGTCGGTCTTCACCTCACTCTCGTGCTCGTGGCTTCGAGCCTGACCCACGACCAGCAGGTTCAGGTCGAGGTGTATCGCGAGAGCGTCAGCAAGACCGATCAAAGCGGCTCGAGCGATCCCGAGGTCACGTCGCTCATCGCGAGTCAGGTCGGCACGCAGCGATTCGTCGCGGTCGGCCACGCCGACGCCAATGTCGCAGCTGCAGGCGAAGCCGTAGCGGTTTACGCCTATCGCGGCGACGCCTCGTGGCTCGGGTTCGCCCTGATCAACGGCCGCTGGTTCAGCAGGCCGGGCGAGGCGGTCGCGCCGACCGCGTTCTTCACCCGGCTCGGCCGGCACGTCGGCGACACCATCACAGCCGACTTCTACGGCCAGCCGGTGCGCCTCAAGCTGGTCGGCGAGATCTTCGACCAGACAGGCGACGACATATTGCTGAGAACCGGATTCGACTCGGTGCCGGGAAGGCTCGTCGCGTGGAACTACGAGGTCCAGCTGCGCCCGGGCACTGATCCCGTCACGTACGCGACCACCATCGAATCCGCCGGCACCGGGCTCAACGCCCGGATCAACCGCGACAACGGTGTCGACACCGCATTCATTCTCATCAACAGCGTGCTCGCGGGGCTCGCCCTGGTGCTCGGCCTCATCGCGGTGTCTGGCGTCTTCAACACCGTCGTTCTCAACACCCGCGAGAAGGCCCGCGACTTCGCCATCCTCAAGGCGGTCGGGATGACGCCCGGTCAGGTGATGGCAATGGTGCTGGCCTCGGTGGCCGTGCTCGGAGTCATCGGCGCCGCGCTGGGCATCCCGGCCGGAATCGCGCTGCACCGCTTCCTGGTCATCGACATCGGCCAGATCGCGACCTCAACCGGGATCCCCGAGCTGTTCTTCCACGTCTTCGACCCGACCCTCGTCGCCGCGCTCGCGCTCGGCGGCGTGGGCATCGCGCTGACCGGCGCGACGCTGCCCGCGCAGTGGGCCGGCAGGTCGCGAATCGTCGAGGTACTGCAGGCGGAATAGCACTTTCTACCACCTCCGATTCACAGCGAGCGGCGGCCGGCGATTTGTCCATCGTCGGCCGCCGGTGGCATCAGTGACCTTGGTTTGGCGCCGATTTCATCTGCACGGCAAGGAGGTAGGCGTCTTCCAGGTTCGGCTCTGCGGCAGCGGCAGATGGCGATGGCCGTTCTGTAGCGACCATCCGCAGGGTCACCGAGGATCCGTGGCTTACAAGGGCACTAACGGGGAATCCCGCCTGCAACCGCGTGGCCGTCTGAGGATCGCATGTCATCGTCCAAACCCGACCTGAGGCGGATTGCACCAAGCCCTCGGGCGTCGTGTCCGCCAAAACCTGGCCATCTTTCATGACGAGCAGCCGACTCGCCACCGCCTCGACATCTCCAATGATGTGGGTCGAAAGAATGATCAGCCTTGCGTCGGTCAGCGTCGCAAGCAGGGTCCGGAAGCGGACGCGCTCCTCGGGATCGAGACCGGCGGTAGGCTCATCGACGATGAGGATCTCCGGATCGTTCAGCAAAGCTTGCGCGATGCCGACGCGCTGCTTCATGCCGCCTGAGAAGGTCCGCAGTTTGCGGCCAGCGTCACGGGTTAGGTTGACGAGCTCGAGCAGCTCGTCAACCCTGCGACCCGCTCGATCGTTGGGGAGTCGCTTCATCGCCGCCATGTAGAGAAGAAAGCGCCGTGCGCTCAGCTCCGGGTAGACCCCGAAGTCCTGGGGCAGGTAACCGAGCATGTCGCGCAGCTGCGACCCGTGGCGGCTGACGTCTATCCCGTTCCACTGAATCGACCCTGTCGAGGCCGGCAGCAGGCTTGCGACCATCCTCATGAGCGTCGTCTTGCCGGCTCCGTTGGGACCGACCAGGCCCACCATCCCGGCGTCAAGCTCGAAGTTCACGTCGCGGACGGCCCACCGCGTTCCGTACTGCTTGCCGACGCCCCGCGCGATCAGGCTCATGCCCCACCCAGCGAGTTCTGAAAGCGGCGGAATCGGAGCGCCGCGATCCCCGCGCACGCTGCCCCGATGGCGACAAGGCCGACGTGGGGCACGACCCACGGCCAAAGGTCCGGCAGCTGCTGCTGCACCTGCAGAGAGAGTGATGATGCGCTACCTGTGCCCGCCTGGAGCAGCGATGCGTAGCGCTCGGCCGCATCCAGTGGAACCACCTTCAAGACGCCATTTCCGGTCGGCGTCCAGTAGCCGAACCAGCCGAGCCCATGGCCCACATCGACGACGACGGAGAGCAGAACCCACCCGAGCACGACGGTCACCTTGGCCGGAGTGGTGATGCGGGGCATCAATGTCGAGAGCATGAAGCTGATTCCGCCGACAACGACAACTGCCGGCAGGACAAGTACGGCCCACGTCAGGAGCAGCCCAGCCCAATTCAGCGCAACAAAGCCGGGCTCCGAAAAGGAAATGGTCAGGTCGGCCACGGCGATCGCCGCCAGCATCACGATCGAGAGCAGGATCGCAACTCCGAGCGAGGCAACGAAGCGGCCGAGGACATACGAGGTGTTGGAGATGGGTGCCGCCATCAGCAGTTCGTGTATCCGCTGGCGGTGATCGTGTGCGACGCCGTCGGCGACCACGAAGGGAACCAACACGCCGAAGAAAAGCAGGAGCAGCGCTACGACCTCGAAAACGGTGCCTAGAGCGGTGCTGCCGATCACGTTGAGGACCACGCCGCGACCGCTTCCGCTCTCGACCGGGATCGCCCAGCTGTGCTTGACCCAGACGAGCCCGACGAACAGAACGAAGACACCGGCCACGAGGCCGAGGTTGCCTGCGCTCGTACCCAGGCGTCGCAGCTCCCAGCCGGCAATGACCAGAATGCCGTTCCCGCTCTTTTCTCTCACGACACGGATACGGTGGGTTTGGTCAAAAGGTTCGCTGGAGTGATCAGGAAAACGGCAGTCGAGATCAGGATCAACCCGGCCGCGCCCATGGCCGCCTCGATAGGCAGTCCGACCGAAATGTCGGGACCGTGCAGCCTCCATCCGGCCAGAACGACGAGCATCCAGACGGCATAGACGATCGTAGCTGCGCGGTACACGGGCATCCGCACCGACAGGATCAGGGTCAAACCCGACGCGAGCAGCAGCGGCATCAGCCAGGTCGATGTGAGCGCAAGCAAGGCGCCACCTTCAGAGAGCCAGAGGAACACGCTGAGGACGACTCCGACTGCGACCTGGTAGCCAAGCATCACCACCAATCGGGCTAGCGTGAGTCGTCTCGGGCTGATCGGAGTCGCCAGCTCCAGCTCGGCCACACGCGCGCTGGCGCTGGAAAAAGCGCCCTGCATTCCGATGTAGGCGAGCAGTGGGCCAACCAGGTAGAAGATCAAACTGCGACTCGGATCGAGGCCGAGCGCGATCAAGCCGACGCCGATGAGCATCACGAGAACCGATGCGATCCAGAAGTCGAGCGGGAAGATCAGGAGCTGCGCCCGCGCGATCGCAAGATCGGCGATCAGCTCTTGCGTAATCTGGACGCGCGGGGCCCTGCGGCTTACAAGCTCGAGTTCGAGCATTCCGACCAGCGATGCGGTCTCGACCGGTGTGGGTTCGGGGACAGCGACCGAGGCAACAAGAGAGAGCGTGTCTACCACCCAGTGAATCTCGTCCGGCTCCAGCCCGGCATCGTTCAGCGCTTCCGTCCAGTCATGTTTGGCCGTCATTGGCTCGGCCTGATATCCAAATTGGAAAGAAGCTCTCTCAGCTTTCGGGTGCCCACGCTCAACCGTGACTTCACCGTTCCGAGCGGGACGTTGGTGGCGTTCGCAATGTCGGCAAGGCTCATGTCCTGGAAAAACCTCAACAAGATCGTGGCGCGGTATTCGTGTGGCAAGAGCATGAGGGTCGACATCACGAGGCGGTCGCTATCCGATGTGATCGCGGTACTCTCGGGACCAGGCGCGGGGTCAGCCAACCCCAGCATCTCAAGATCGCGTGCGACCGGGGCGGCCGCCGAACGCGATCGAAAATGGTCACGAGCGAGGTTGGCCGCGATCGCATACAGCCATGGTTTGAAGGGCCGTCCCGCGGCGTACGTCCGCTGCCGAATGAGGCGGAGGAAGGTTTCCTGGACGAGGTCCTCAGCCAGGTGGTGGTCACCGCCGACCATGCGGTAGAGGAACCCAAGCAAGGAGCCATGGTGGCGCTCGACGAGCGGTCGAAGCGCCGCCAAATCCCCCCGCGTAACCGCTTCCATGAGCTGTTCATCGGTCGGCTGCACCCGATTCCCAATACGGTCGAGGCCATCCAAAGGTTCGCGGCCATTTTCCGCCGCATTGACTTCAGCGCCGGCTCTGTCGCAAAAATCCGCGCAGGCGACGGTCCGCGCCGAACCTCGATGGTCCCGCCCCAGTCGGGACCCACGCCGGGGCAAAGGGAGACGCCCTCTCGGATCACTGTCATCTCTTCGGCCGCGCGTTCTTCGCTGGGGGTCGAGCCGCGGTCAGTTGAGGAGGTGGCGGCGTTGACTCGAAACATTGGATTCAAGAAGCTTGTGTGACGGCGTGCCGGCCGAACTGGCGAGTCGTACTCGACCGCGCGAGCCTATCTGCGACGCCGAGGCGCACGCGCCGATGCGGAATTGGTGACGCTGTGCGCCATGCCCATCGTCAGGCGCCTCTACTCCCTAGGCCCGGACGCATCCAACCTCCACGTTTCGAAGCTGAACCGACAGCAGGGAGCGCTGCTCGCGTTCTGGATCGTGTTCTCGCACGCGAAGGACGGCCTCGCAGGCCTGTGCCGAGCCCACGCACATCGACTGCGTGACGCCGACTTCTGGACCCTTCTGGAGATCGGGCTTCGCGAGCACGCCGAACTCGCGGCGGTTATTGCGCGGCTGCGCGCGGAGGTCAGCCGCGCGGTTATGGCATCGGGCGGGCATAACGAGTTCGGGTGGCTGGAGCACCTAGACGCTGACCAGATGCGCGATTTGGAGGCCGAGTTCGAAGCCGTCACGCCGGGCGCGCTGCACCGAATGGCGAACCGTATCCGCAGCGAGGCGGAAACGTTCGCGATCGCCGAGGCGGCGATATGAGCCGGGCGCAGACTCGCGACGTTGTCCGCGGCTACCACGACGCCTATCGCCGAGGCGACGTACAAGTTATCGCCACCCTGCTGGCCGAGTCATTCGCTTTCAGAAGCCCGATCATGGCATTCGACTCGCCGCGCCAGCATTTGGCGGCCCTGGTTCGTTTCGTGCCGTTCGTCACCGGCGTCGACATGATCAGCGAGCTCTATGGCGACGGAGAGGCCACGCTTGTCTATGACCTACACACATCGCTGCCGCCCAAAATCTAGCGCTGTGCTGAGCACTTTCGCGTCGTGGACGGCCGAATCTTGTCGATCATCATCATCTTCGACGCGAGCCCGTGGCGGGCGATCATTGCCGAGGCGGCGGAGATTCGCGGCCCGCTCGAAGTCGCAGAGCACGATCGCCTCGCACCCGGCGAGATCAGCACCAGCGGAGAATGAGCTTACGAACGCGCTGCGCTCGACCTGAGTGAACACCCGGGCACTGGGCTGGCCTATCTCGACCGCCAGATCGCTATCGCTGCGGCGACGATCCAGAGCTCCTGGCTTATAGAAAGCACGATTGTCGCGATCATCCCACCCATGCTGAAAATAGCAACCAAACCTGAGAGCTCAAATGCAAGGCCGAGCCCAAAGGCGACGTAGCCGAACCACCGGCTCAATACCCCCGAGTAAAGGACTACGGCCCCAAGTGCGAGGTAGGTCACCGACGAAGGCGCAAGCGGAAAGACGCGCACGAACACTCCATTGCTGAGGTCGAACGTTGTGACAACTGTCGCGACGTCACCGCTGGCGGCGGCCATCGGGACGGCGACGAGTAGAGCACCCTCGACCAGGACCAGACCGAGCAATGCCGCAGAAGCCACGGTGACACGCAAGCCGGCCATACGAGTTGCAGCTCTCGCGAGCTTGCCGATGCTCAGAAAAAAAGTGACACAGAGCAAGGTTCCCGTTGCCTGGAACCAGGCACCGGCAAAGAACAAGCTTTGGTGACTACCGCGTACGAGGTTAGATAGGTGGCTGACGCACCCGCGTAAGGCCAATTCGTGAATGCCGGCGCGGCAAAGTAAACCGTCAGCGCTAGGGGCCCGGCGACTCCGCAGGCCAACGCCAACAGTCGGAGTCTGTGTTCGGTGGTCAGGCCAATGCCCGAGTCACGCGATCTGGATTCCACCGGCGCCGAGATCATCAGAGTGCCTTGCCAGAGCGTCGCAGTAGTTGGGAGGCAAACCAGGCCGCAACGCCGACCAAGATCAGGCTGACCGGGACATAGTCGGCGAAGTTGTGAGGCCCAAAGGAATTTGGGTCAGGGTTGGACAGGCCCATCGGCACGATGATCGCCAGGGCGACCAGGCCAAGGGCGGCGATGACGCTGACAGCTCGCCGCGCCCAACCGGCCGAGCGCTCGCCCAAGACCAAGGTCCCAAGACCGATCAGCAGGGCGGATGGGACGAAATGCAGTGCGGTGATCAGGATTTGCGGCGCCAGCGGCAGATCCGGCTGACTGAAGTTTCCACCATTCCACCCCCACGCCACCGCCATGACCAGGAGCGCGCTGGCTTCAAGGCGCGTGGCGCCCGTGGACGTGCGCTTGTCGCTCGATATAAGAACTGGTGCGGTTCTCCGTCTGTGCATGAGACTCCCCTTCGGGTATATTGGCTTAGTCTAAAAGTAACTGAGGTCAAAAGATACTTTGTCGCAAAGCCATCTGTCAAGGGCCACCTCCCTCGCCATCGAGGTGGAGACCGAGCTCCGCCGGCTCACCACTGAGATCGACCGACTCGACGAGCGCGCTGCGGAGCGGTTCGGCATCAACCGGACGGACATGCGCTGTCTCGACGTCTTGACAAGCCGCGGACCGCTGCGCCCATCCGATCTGGCGGCCGCGGTCCGACTCACCAGCGGCGGGTTGTCGATTGCTCTCGAGCGGCTCGAGCGGGCCGGGTATGTGAGTCGCCGGCCGCATGTCAGCGACCGACGCAGCGTGCTCGTGGAGGCCACCGAGAAGGCTCACCAGGTGGACGAAGAGATCTTCGGTGACATCGAAGCCGGGACGCGGGGGCTTCTCCGCAGCTACGACCAAAAGCGGTTGGCAGTGATCCGTGACTTCTTACGGGGGATGAGCGCCATCCTCGGGTCCGGCGCTTAGCCTTTCCAGTCCGGCGAAGGGTCCTCAGGCGCGCCGGCCTGCGATTTTCGAACCGGTGCCTCACGGTCCGGACAGTTGCGTCGCCTGATATATAGCTGTGCCCGCGCACCAAGTCCCTGTCGTCCAAGTTCAGATCGGCCGACCATCGCGACAAACTTCGCAGGCTCGTTGCGAGGTTCTCCACGAATCTGTGCCCCGGCTGTGCCCCGGCGACCCCGGATGACGTCCAAAATCGGCGATTTTGAACTCGAACTTGGTCGGGGGCGAGGGATTTGAACCCTCGTCCTCACGGTCCCGAACTCAGGGCGGTCTCGTCCACGGGGACCGCTTGCGAGGGTTTTTGAGATCGATTGGCGGATCCGACGATACCTGTGGGATGGGTTTCGAGTTACTTCAAAGCCTCGGATTACTACACGAACTACTACATGAGAAGGCCCCGTCTGAGTGATCGAGTCTGGTCGCAGCCCCATTCTCGGTACCCGCAGCGGCTCGGCGCTTGGACGTTGACTGACGTGTGCTTACACCTTCAGCGGCTCAGCCCATGTATCTCTCATAGCGCGTCGACGACGTTGGGGTCGTACCAGCGATTCGCACTCCGGCTGATGTCCTCCGCGGCCTCGATCGGAGTCCGATTCCCGTCCCGGTGAGACTATGCATTCCACGAGAATTTGGCTCTGGGTACACATGAAACCAACTCTTCGAGTGTCGCGGGTGCTTTGTTGTGAGGATCATCGGCTCGACCCCACCCCAAGTGTCAGATTGGGATTTGACGCCGTGGGCGCTTGGGTATTTGCTGGCGAAACGACCGAATGTGCTCGACGGTTTCGGTCACGGTGCGCGACGCCATGATGCTGGTGAGGTACCGGTTGCACTTGGCGACAACATCCAGATCGAACGCCCAATACACGGCCATCAACGGGTTGATCCAGAGTTCAGAACCCAACGTGCGAGCGACAGTGTGATGGTCGCCGAACGATCCTTCGATGGCAGACGATACCGAGGCTGAAACGATGCTCTTGGCGTCGTGGTCTTTACGAGCGTGATCGACGGCCGCAACGAACGCTCGGGTCTCATCCATATCAGGAACGAGCGCCGCAGTTCCGAGATAACCGCCTTTTCGGGTGAACTCCGCGATGGCCTCGAACACCTCGGCGTGAGCTACTCCGTGGTGGCTGTCGACGCCAAACGCAAGCGCGGCGAGAAATCGCGGCAATCTCTCCAGGCCGTGGACCGCAGCGATCGAAGTGACGTCTTCGACCGGCGTGCCGAGGTCTGACTCGATGCCTCTTAAGAGACTGTCGCTGCCTCCATCTGTGAGGACGATCGCATCGATGCCGCTTGATGCGATGATCTGGCGATAGGACTCTCGTAGCGGTACCACGCCGGTACGGTGGAACGCGTAGACAGGTCGATCCAGCCCGCGCATCGCCAGCCATCGAGCTAGAGATCGCTCCGGAAGTACGCCGGTCCATCGCTGTCGGCGGTTACGCGCCACGACGCTTCATCAATGCGCTCGGCCGTGGTCGCCTCAAGCGCTGTAAACGACAGATTCGCGAGGACGGTGTCGATGCCTTGGCTCTCGAGCATGACCATCAGCGGGATCGCGCAATATACGTCGAATCCGCCGCCCATCCCGGCGAGAAGCACCTTCTTCGAGCCACGCAATGCAGTCATTAGAGGCCACTCGGACAGCTTCACCGTGACGCATCCTACTCGTGGGGCTATTCAAGTTCGACTCGTGGCGCAGTGATCGTGTCGACTCGTCGGCCACGGATAGGATTCGAGCCCCGAACGGGATCGCATCGCCCTTCAGCCCGACTGGATAACAAAGCGGCAATAGCAGCGTCCTCTGATCCACCGGCATCGATGACCAACAAGCGACTGCGAGAAGATGACCGAGATAAGGCAAGCAGGCTCCTTTCCGAAACTGATCGCGATGCTATGCGGATGCCGCCATTAGGCCGTCTGCAAATCGGGCCCCGAGGGCTACGTTCTGGCTTTCCGGCATCGCCTAACGATTCTGGGCAAATGGCCGACCTGATGCTTTCGCCAAGCCCGCACCGTATAGATGGCGTGTCCCCAGAGGCACGCAGGCTCCTCAAGTGTCCGCCTGAACTCAGATAGCGCTGCGAACGTGTCCTCACGTGACCCGGCTGTGACCCGGCGCTGCACTCGGAAGTGGTGGCTAGGAGGCGCATCGCAAGGGTGTCGGCCGGGAGCGGTCGTGGCGGTTTACTACCGGCGCCCGTTGCGCCCCTTTTGCAGCATCGCCTCAAGGCCAAAGACCAGCAAGTCCACGGTGTCCGGCCACCACCGATCGGGGTCGCTGGCCCATACATCCGCGAGCCCTCGGGCAGTGGCCACGGTGTTCGGAAACTGGTCGGGGTGCAGGCTAAGCAGCCCGAGCTCGAAACGCTTGCGCAGCAGCTCGCGATCGATTTTGCCCTGCTGATGAGCGTTGGGGTGTGCCGGACGTACCAGCAGGAGATAACCGGCGAGGAGGTTGGAGACAATGCGGATCAATTTGGCAGCGTCACGTGGTTTGAAGCCGGCAGTCAGCAAGATACCGAGCATGTCTTCAATCGGTCTCCAGAAGGCGGAGATGTCGTCACCGCCATAGGCGATTTGAAGCTGGAGTGCCAGTGGCCGTTCGCCCATCTGGTCCCTGAAATTCAGCAGCGCTCGCCGCACCCGGTCTGTCCAGCCCATGGAAGCCCGGAACCCGACCGTCAGGTCGAGGCCCTCCATGGCCAACTCGGCCATCGCGTTGATCAAGTCCTGCTTGTCCCGCACGTGGCGGTAGAGCGCCATCGGGGTTACGCCGAACTCCGACGCCAAGCGGCGGAGGCTGACCGCATCTAGACCCTCGGTTTCGCCGATCTGCAGCGCCCGTTTGACGATCGCGGCCCGTGTCAGGCCTCGGTGCTTGCCTTGGTCAACATGCGGCATGGATCTTGACAAGTGTACGGCGCATACCTATGATTGGCCTCGATGTATACATCGTATGCTTACATCGCTAACATAGAGGCAGAGGCGATGACCACGAACGTCCGCCGGCCGGCCGTCAGGCCGCCCGCAATGAAGGAGAGGAAGGATGTGCAAGTAACAACCAATCCGGACGTGGGGCCTGCGATCCACGTGCAGGGTCTGGAGAAGTCCTACAAGAAGCTGGAGGTGCTGCGCGGCGTGGGCTTCGACGTGGCGCCGGGCAACATTTTCGCCCTGCTCGGCTCCAACGGCGCGGGCAAGAC
>DAIPXW010000029.1:0-12211 GCA_036783075.1 Candidatus Dormiibacterota bacterium
GAGCGGGCTGCGAGAGCATCGTGCTCGCTGCCACCGAGCTCGGGCGACCGATCTACGAGCGGCTTGGTTACGTGGTCGAGAGCTCCTATCACGAGATGCGCGGGACGGCGCTGCCCAAGACGGTCGAGCTGAGCCCCTGCCGACCTCTGCTGCCGTCCGATCGCGCCGCCTTGATAGCCATGGACCGGCAGGTCTCGGGCGAAGACCGCGCCCCGGTGTTGACGGCCTTCCAGGACTACGCGTGGGGAATCTTCAGGGACGGGCATCTCGCGGGCGCTGTCATCCCGGTTCCCTGGGGCGGGGCGGCGGCAGCATTGCTGCCCGGCGCTACAGCGGCTGAAACCGCAGCTTTTGTCAGGCTTCTACGGACGGTAGGTTCGACGGGGTCGGAGGTCATGGTCTATCCGGCCGGTGAGAACCACCAGGCCCTGGAGCTGTTGGCGGAGCAGGGATTCGAAGAGCTGCGGACTGTGCCGCGAATGTTCCTGGGCAGGCGCTCGGACTGGATGCCGGCCGCGGTCTGGAACCCGTTGAGCCTCGGGCTGGGCTGATCCGCGCGCGGATCGCTAGGGCCGCCTGGACTCCATGTACTCGCGGACGAGCGTCCCGGCCTCGATCACGTGCTCCTCCATGAGCCGCCGCGCGTCGATCGCGTTTCGAGCATCGAGGGAATCGATGATGGCTCCGTGCCTGTCGCGCGTCGCCTCTTTCCAGCCCGGGATGGTTTCGTAAAACCGCCGTGGCACATAGCGCGCCGCCGCCCGCAGGAACCACCTGAGGCGCTTGGCGTCAGGCACGTGGTTGATGGTCCGGTGGAACTTGAAGTTGAGCTCCTCGACGCGATGCGCGAGCTGGTGCTCGTCCAGCACCTGGCCGAAGCTCGCGACAATTGCATCCTGGGTCCTGCGCAGCTCGGCGATCGTGGACGGAGTGATGATGGGGGCCGCCTCTTCGATCAGCAAACCGGCTACGAACGCGTGGACCCGGAACGCGTCCTCAACGTCGCGCAGTCCCATCCTCGCCACCCGGAACCCACGGCGGGGAATGACCTCGAGCAGACCCTCGTTGGCCAGCGTGACCAGCGCTTCTCTGACCGGCATCGTGCTGACACCCAGGGACTCGGCAAGCTGGTGGACGGCCATCCGCTCACCGGTCGCGTACTGGCCGCTCAGAAGGGCGTCGCGGAGGTAGCGGGTCGTCTCCTGACCGAGCTTCTTTCTCGCAAGATGGGCGAGGGGAGGCTCGCCGGTCTCGCCGAGATCGTCCATGAACGGTGTTGGGGAGGGGCTCAGCATGCGGCGATCAACCCTGGGACTGTTCTGTCCATCGGTGCCTCTGTACAAACCCGAGCATTCCCTGTGCCTTCAGGTTGCTGACCAAAGATCCGTGCTCGGAGATCTCACCCTTCATCGGCACCTTGGGGTAGAACCTGCGCGCGAGCTCGCGTATGGGCATCACGTGCGCGCTCTCGCCCGCGAAGGTGTTGAAGACCTGAAACCCGAGCCCGTCGGTGTTGACGCACAGACGAACCATTTGAGCTACGTCCCGGACATCGACGTACGCCCACATCTCGCGCTTGCGGATGGCCGGATCGGTGGTCCACAACGGGAACTTCAAATAGTCCGCCGGCGCCATCACGTCGCCGATACGCAAACCATAGAAATCGCCGCCGACCCGCGCGTGAAACGCCGCCGCCGTGCGCTCGTTGGTGACCTTGGACAGCCCGTACGCATCCATCGGCACCGTCGGATGGTCCTCGTCGATCGGGAAATAGTCAGGGTCGAGCTGGTCGTCGGCGAAATCGACCCCGTAGGTGGCCTCGCTCGACGCGTAAACCACCTTGCGGATTCCGGCGCGAACCGCTGCTTCAAATACGTTGTACGTGCTTGTTGTATTGATCCGGAACACCTCGGCGTCCGGCACCAGCTGAACACGAGGTATCGCGGCGAAATGGACGAGCGCATCGATCGGCTGCGGGCGCAAAGAGGGTTGAAGCTCGTCGATGCCGGTGTAGACGCCGATAGCACCGTAGGCCTGGCCAGAGTTGGTCAGGTCGGCGATGAGCGTCCGGCAGCGAGGATCGGCGGCCGGCTTCAGGTCGACGTTGAGGACCTCGTGCCCTTCATCGAGCAGCTCTTTGAGGATCCAGGCTCCGATCTTGCCGCTACCACCGGTGACGACGATCCGCTTCATTGGCGTTCTCCTCGGAACGGCGCGGGGCGGTCAGCTGCTGTGGGAGGCGTGCGCCTTGGCTGCCGGGTATTGCTCCATGAAGGTGCGGGCGAGATCGATGCGGCGGCAGAACCAAACGTCGCCGGTCTTCTGCGCGTAGTCGATGAACCTGGCGAGCGCGTCGGCTCGGCTCGGATGCCCGCTGAAGCGTGCATGCAGTCCGATGGACATCATCCGGCTGACACCGTCTCCATCGTTGCGGAAACCGTTCAGCTCTGCCTTCGCGTATTCGAAGAAGTGCTCCGGGCTTCCATAACCTTGCGCAACGACAAACCGCGCGTCGTTCACGACCAGCGAGTACGGGGTGACCAGGTGATCCTTTCCGTTGACCTTTGTCCAGTAAGGAAGGTCATCGTTGTAACAGTCGAAGTCGTACACGAATCCGCCTTCCTCCACGACCAGCTCACGCGTGTTGACGCTCATCTCGCGGCAGTACCAGCCCAGTGGCCGCTCGCCAACGGTGTGCTTGATCGAGGCGACGGCCCTCTTGATCGCCTCGCGCTCCTCGTCGCGCGTCATCTCGAAGTGGTTGACCCAGCGATACCCGTGGCCCGCGACCTCGTCGCCCCGTTCCGCCAGCTTCTTTGCCACTGCGACGTTGCGTTCCAGGGCCACAGCGGCCGCCACGCAGGTTACGTTGATCCCGGCGTGGGCGAAGACTCGGAAGAGACGCCAGACACCCGCTCGTGAGCCGTATTCATATGCCGACTCGATGGCCAGATCGCGCATGCCCTCCTGCTTGTAGGGCAGCTCGTAGAGGTCTTCGTTGAAGTCATCGCCCATCGCGTAGGTCTTTTCCGAGCCCTCCTCGTAGTTGAGGATGATCTGGATCGCGACCTTCTTGCCGCCCGGCCAGTTGATCTTGGGCGGGAATTCGCCGTAGCCGACCAGCTCCCTGGGCGGGCCGGCAACGCCCGGGATGTCCGTAGTCCTGAACCACTGCTCGTTGAGCCCTGTCGGCATCTCGGCTCTCCTTAAATATGCGTGCGAGCCCACTCGGCCCCGCCCCTGCTTTACGTACGAGGCTATGTGATCAAAGATCTAAAGTCAATTGCCGGTGATAGGCTGACCGTTCGGTGGAAACGGCGGCCTCGGGTTCGGTTGGTTCTGCGTCCCATTCGCCTCCAGTGACCACCCAGCCCGAGCTTTCGATTCTCGAAGCCATCCGCGCCGCCCTCTTCGACGAGATGGGCCGCGACGAGCGCGTGATGGTGCTGGGCATGGACGTCGGACGGCTGGGAGGCGTCTTCAGGGTGACGCGCGGGTTGTTGGAGCGATACGGATCAGACCGTGTGGTGGACACCCCTTTGGCGGAGGCGTCGATCGTCGGGGCGTCGCTCGGGCTCGCGATCGGGGGTATGGTCCCCGTCCCGGAGATCCAGTTTCTGGGCTTCACGCACCAGGCCTTTCACCAGATCGGGCCGCAGCTGGCGCGCTATCGATTCCGCTCGCGCGGACGTTTCAACGCGCAGGTCACGATCCGCGCCCCGTTCGGTGGTGGGGTCAGGACGCCCGAGTTTCATCCCGACGCCATCGAGGCTCAGTTCAGCCAGACGCCGGGCGTGAAGGTCGTCTGCCCGGCGTTCCCCGATGACGCGAAGGGCCTGCTGCTGGAGGCGATCAGAGATCCGGATCCGGTCCTCTACCTAGAGCCTCAAAGGCTTTACCGATCGATCCGCGGACCGGTTCCACCAGGCGATTACACCGTGCCATTCGGCTCGTCGCGGATGGTGCGGGAAGGCAAGGACGTGGTCCTCATCGCCTGGAGCGCGGCCGTTCACCTCTGCCTGGCGGCGGCCGATCAGCTGGCTCAGAACGGTGTCTCCGCCGCGGTGCTCGATCTCAGGACTCTGATTCCACTGGACGTCGAAGGTCTGATAGCAGCGGTGCAGCGGAGCGGCAAGGCCATCGTCGTTCATGAGGCGCCGATCACCGGAGGTTTCGGAGCGGAGGTCGTGGCCACCATCCAGCAGGAGGCGTTCGGATCGCTCGATGCTCCGATCCAAAGGGTGGCGGCGCGTGACACCCCATATCCCCCCGGTTCCCTCGAGGATCACTTTCTTCCTTCCGTGCGCCGCATCGTCGCGGCCGCGCGCACCACGGCGGAGTACTGATTTGGTCGAGGTGCTCGGGGCCGACGGGAGGATCACCGGATCGTCGCCGATGAGCTCCGAACAGATCGTCGAGGCGCTCCGACTGATGCTGCTGTCGCGGGCGGTCGACGATCGCCTGATCAAGCTGCAGAGGATGGGTCGAGTCGGCGTTTACGGCCCCGTCCATGGACAGGAGGCCGCGGTGATCGGATCCGCAATGGCGCTCGATCCGCACCGTGACTGGATGGTCCCCGCCTCGCGCGAGCACCCCGCCATGCTCCGGCACGGCCTGCCGCTGAAGAACATGTTCGCCACCTACATGGGCAATTTCGACGCAGCTGCAATCCCGGATGGCGTGCGGCTGCTGCCGCGTCAGCAGGCGATCGGCGCCCAGCTGCCTCATGCGGTGGGCTTGGCGTGGGCCCTCAAGCTACGCCGGACCGGCGGCGTGGTGGCGGTCTACTTTGGTGAGGGCGCCTCGTCGGAAGGCGACTTCCACGAGGCTTCGAACCTCGCCGGCGTGATGCGCGTCCCATTGGTGATGCTGCTCATCAACAACCAGTACGCCATCTCGACGCCTGTGTCCAAACAGACGGCAGCACCTGATCTTGCCCGTCGAGCCGAGGGCTACGGCTTCCCCGGGTTTGTGGTTGACGGCAACGATCTGCTCGCCGTGTATGCGACTACCCTGGACGCGGTGAACAGGGCTCTTTCTGGCGGGGGACCGACGCTCATCGAATGCCGGACCTACCGAATGGGATTCCACAACACTTCTGACAACCCGAAGGAATACCGCGAGCCCACCGAGGTCGCCGAGGCGGAGCGACGGGATCCGGTCGAGCGGGTGCGGCGTTTCGCAACCCGTGAGGGACTCTGGTCGGCAGAGCAAGAGGCAGCCGTCATGAACGAAATTCGCGCCGCGATCGAGGCCGCGCAGCGGCAAGTCGAGGAATCGCCCAGACCCGGGGCGGCGGCGATCTTCAATCACGTTTACGAAACGCTGTCCCCGCGCCTCCAGCAACAGCGGGCCGAGGCGATCGACGATGCCACACAGGTCGGACGGGCCGATTCTCGCCTGCCTGCGGATGGTTGAACTGGTGGCCTTTGTCGCGGCGCCACACGGCGGCGCCACGCTGGCAGCGCGTGCTTACCGCGTACGCGTCGGTCAAGAAGTTCGATGTCGGGGACTTCGCAACCCAGGACGAAGCATTTGAGTTTGGGCAGCATATTTACAGGTACTGACGCCGAACGCTCTCTGCTGGAGGCGTGGTCCGGTGAACTGGCGGTCGATCATCACTGCCACCCTCTGTTTCCCTGGCCCGATCGGGTGACGGCGCGGGAGCTTCGCGCTGTCTTCACCGAGGCTGTCGACCCTCAACTCCTCGACGAGCACGTGCCGGCAATAGCCGCCTACCGCGATGCGATCCGCCGGCTGGCCCTGGAGCTCGGATGCGAACCGACCGAGAAAGCTGTCTTGGAAGCGCGAGCCAAAACGGAACCGGCGGCACACGCAAACGGCCTCCTGCAGAGGAGCGGAACGGGGATGATGCTGCTGGACAGCGGATTCACAAGCGGCCGCCCGTTTTCACTAGAGGAACACTCAAGGGCAGTGCTGCTGCCGCAGCGGGAGGTCGTCCGGCTCGAAACGCTGGCTGAGCGCTTCATCGGGGCGAGCTCTACCCCAGCGGATTGGCTGGCTGCAGTACGGACAGCTGTGCGCGACGCCGTCCGGCGGGGCGCCGTCGGAGTCAAGACGATTGCGGCCTATCGGGCCGGATTGCGTCTGCGGCCGGTTGATCCTGACGTGTTGGACGTGGCCTTCGCCGAGCTGCAGGAGCGGGCACGCTCCGGACGATCGTCCCGCGTCACCGGCGAGCCTCTGTGTCACAGCCTACTTTTTGCAGCAGCTGAGGAATGCGGGCGCCTGGGCGTTCCGCTGCAGGTTCACTGTGGCTTTGGCGATAACGATGAGGACCTGGCCAAATCCTCGCCTCTCGGGTTGCGGCCGCTGCTCGTCAATCTGCTTTACGAAGGGTTGCGGCTGGTGCTCCTTCACTGCTACCCATTCCATCGCGAGGCTGCGTACCTGTGCAGCGTGTATCGCGATGTCTACATGGATCTCTCGCTCACCCTTCCGCTGGCCGCGCTCGACGGGAAACGCGCCATGCGTGAGGCACTCGGACTGTGCCCTTGGACAAAACTGCTCTACGCGAGCGACGGGTCGCGCCTGCCAGAGATCTATTTCGTCGCCGCCGCTGTGCATCGTGAAGCGCTCGCCGGCGCCTTCGGCGAGTTTGTCGACCGCCGGATACTGAGCCATGAAGAGGCGGTCGCCGCGGGTGTGCAGGTGCTTTCTGCCAACGCACGCCGGGTGTACAACCTTGGACCGGAGGCTTGAGGACGGCTGGACCGAAGTGCGCCGACGACGATGGGCGATGCCGGCGCCTAATGGCTTTCGTAAGGAGATCTCGACCGATGACGGGCGCGGCTCTGACCCAGGAGAGTTCGGATCTTGCACTGCGGGACACAGCGCATCGCCATCGCTGCCGAACTCATTCCGTCCCTGATCGCGCACGAGGATAGGACGGATGGCGTGTAACCTTCATGAAAAATGGGTCAGGGCATCCTCTCGGGGTTGCGGGTCATCGAGATCTCGGCCTTTGTCGCGGCACCGCTAGGCGGAGTCACCCTCGCCGCTCTTGGGGCCGACGTAATTCGCGTCGAACCGCCTGGAGGCGGGATCGATATCGGACGCTGGCCGCTTCATAACGGCCGCAGCCTGTACCGGGCGGGCCTCGATCAGGGCAAGCGTTCGGTGACCATTGACATGCGTACCGAAGAGGGTCGCAGCAAAGTCGCCAAGCTCATCGCAGCGCCCGGTGAAGGTGGTGGCA
This sequence comes from Candidatus Dormiibacterota bacterium, assembly GCA_036783075.1. Taxonomy (GTDB): domain Bacteria; phylum Chloroflexota; class Dormibacteria; order Dormibacterales; family Dormibacteraceae; genus Palsa-870. The sequence goes on from DAIPXW010000029.1 coordinate 7,220, forward strand.
TCTTGCTCACCAACCTGCCTGTGGCAGGGTGGAACTCGTATGACGAGCTTACAAAGTCGCGCGCGGATCTGATCATGTTGGTGATCAGCGGCAGCCGCGGCGGCGGTACCGCTGTCGATTACACAGTCAATGCCGCTGTCGGCTTTCCCCTGGTAACCGGTCCATCCGGCTACGAAGGTCCGGTCAATCACGTACTCCCCGCCTGGGATTGCATGACCGGCTTCCTCGCGGCGACTGCCATCGTTGCCGCCGATCGCCACCGACGGCTCACAGGAAAAGGACAGCTTGTAGAGCTCAGCCTCGCGGATGTCGCGTTGGCGATCACCGGGCATCTCGGACTAATCGGCGAAGCGAGCCTCCATTCCCAGCCGCGAGGCCGCTTCGGGAATGACGTCTACGGCACCTTCGGCCGTGATTTCCGCACCAGGGACGGCCATCACGTGATGGTTCTGGCCCTGACGCCGCGCCAGTGGCGCAGCCTCGGCGAGGCGACCGGGCTGACCCAAGGGTTCGCTGAGCTGGAGAGAGGCCTGGGACTGGATTTCAGGCGAGATGGCGATCGCTGGCACGGGCGCAAGGAGATCTGCGCGCTGTTGGAGCCATGGATCGAGCAACGCGATCTTTCCACCGTACGGGCAGCCTTCGACGAGTTCGGCGTGCTTTGGGGTCCATATCAAACCTTCAAACAGCTCATCGCTGAGGGCTCGAGCGAAGCGAGAGCCAACCCGATGTTCGCGGAGGTGGAGCACCCTGGGCTCGGACGCTATCTCACCACCGGCTCACCGGTCCGGTTCGGCGCCGTCGAGGCTGTCCCGCCACGGCCAGCCCCCGATCTTGGGCAGGACACGTCCGAGGTGTTGCGGGAGCTGGGCCTCGAGCCGTAGCAGCTGACGTTGTGCGATGCGAAAATGACATCGCATCCCGCCCGCGGCTTCGCGGGGAATTCTCAGATCCGCTCGCCTGACAGGTCCCACCTGCTGGCCTCGCTAATGCCGTTCCGACCTGGCCCAGTGGAATCGGCCCGCCCCGCTGATGATTGCAACGTAGATGGGCGCCTTTTCCCAGGAGGTGATCGAGGCCGCCGGTGAGCAAGAGGTCACTTTGACGACGTACGGCCGGCACACTGGCAAACCTACCGACGTAACGATCTTGATTGTTACGGATGGCGCGCGTCTATTCATCTTGTCCGGCCAGGGCATGGCTCGCCACTGGCCGCAGAACCTGGTTGCGCGAGCCGAGGGTGTTCTGCATCTAAGAGGCCAGGACGTGGACGTCAAGGCACGTCGCGTGACCGACCCGGCCGAAGCCCGCAGGATTTTCGACCTTTACCCAATCAAGTACGGCGCACGGATTGCTCCACGGAAACCCGACGATCCCCCAAGACCTAGCGAACAGGCGACATTCGAGCTGATCCCCGCCACTTCGTGAGGCGGGAGCGACGTTGTCCGATCGCAAATCGCGGCGCTCTGCGACACAGCCCGACGCATTAACGCACTCTGAAGCGTCGGATGAGTTCTGCGACGGGCCGGCCTTGATGAGTCTGTGGCTCCATCGTGGGGGTGCACTTAGCCAGTGACGGTCATTAGTGCCGTGAGGAGCTTGAGCAACTCGGCTCCTCAGCATCGGCGACCTCGAACCGGAACCTGATATCCAAGTTCGGGATCCCGAGCTCGCCCCGAAGGCCACGTTTGGGCGAGATTTCCTGAGAGCCCGCGCCTCTGCGATCGTGGCCGCCGACGACTTCACGGTGGACACTTGGAACCTGAACCGACTCTATGTCCTTCTATTTATGGAGCTGGGGCCAGATGTTTACGATGGTGGCGGTGGTGGCGTTGATGATCGGCGAGATTGCCGCCGCCGGCGAGGGCTGACGGGATCATGACGGGAAATCACAGCGACCGATATGGGCGCATGCAGTACCGCCGCGTGGGCCGCAGCGGGCTGAGGCTGCCCGCGATCTCCCTCGGCTTCTGGCAGAACTTCGGTGGCGAGGTGCCGTTCGAGCGACAGCGCGCGATCGTCCGCCGGGCATTCGACCTCGGGATCACGCATTTCGACCTGGCCAACAATTACGGCCCGCCGCCCGGCTCGGCGGAGGAAAACTTCGGCCGGATCCTCGCGACGGACCTGGCCGATTACCGTGACCAGCTGGTCATCTCGAGCAAGGCCGGTTACGAGATGTGGCCAGGCCCGTACGGCGAATGGGGCTCACGCAAATATCTTCTCGCCAGCCTGAATCAGAGCCTCAAGCGGATGGGCTTGGACTACGTCGACATTTTCTATTCGCATCGCTTCGACCCCGAGACGCCACTCGAGGAAACAATGGGGGCGCTTGACGCGGCGGTGCGCCAGGGCAAAGCGCTATACGTTGGCATCTCGTCTTATTCGGCGCAGCGGACCCGCGAGGCGGCCACCATCCTTCGACGTCTGGGCACGCCGCTGCTCATCCACCAACCGTCGTACTCGATGCTCAACCGGTGGATCGAACCGGACCTGCTCGGCGTGCTGAAGGAAGAAGGGGCCGGCTGCATCGTCTTCTCTCCGCTGGGACAGGGACTGCTCACCGACAAGTACCTCAAAGGCGTGCCTGAAGGCTCGCGCGCCAGCCATCCCGGATCAATGTCACTCGACATGCTCACCGAAGAGAACCTCGCCAAGATCCGCGCTCTAAACGAGATCGCGAAACGGCGCGGTCAGTCGCTGGCCCAGATGGCGGTGGCATGGACGCTGCGCGACTCCGTGACCTCGGCGCTGCTGGGCGCAAGCAGCGTTGCGCAGCTGGAACAGAACGTGGCCGCCCTGGACAAACTCGAGTTCTCGCCTGATGAACTCAAGGAGGTTGACCGTTACGCGACCGAGAGCGGGATCAACATCTGGGCCGCTTCGAGCGCGAGCTAGGGCCGCTTGGTTCGTACCATCGCGGACATCAATCCGTGTCGCGCTGGCCTGCCGCCAACCCTCACTGGTGATCCGATGCACGTGCGCGCTGGAATCAGTTACCGAGCGGCGCGACCGCGGTGACCTCGAAGACAGGCTTGCCCATCGCCGCCTGCTCGGGATGGTCCAGATCGATCTTGTCGATGTTGCGCACGAACCAGTTTCCAGCTCGCGACTCAGCTGCGATCGGGCATATGACGTCTTGAATGAACCGAACGGCCTCGGCGTAGTCGAGCTCAACGGCCCTGATCTCCTCACGCTTGCGCCCGTGCCGGATCGTGGCAGTGCCTGCAGCGCGGAGGTTGCGAACCCAATTAGTCTCGCCGAAGGGACTGATGAAACCGCGCCGTCCCCCGTAGTCGCAGATGGTCACTGGCGTCGTGCGCGGTAATCCGGACTTGCGGCCACGCACGGTGAGTAACACGTCGGGACCCATCGGGACGCCAATCGCAAGCAGCGGTTTGGCAATGGCGTTGAAGTACCGCACCCACCTCGGAAGCCGCCGCTGCTCGCTACCGTTTGGCTGAGTGCGTTCGTACACGACGTCCTCCTTCGACGTCACCGGTGAGCAATCGCAGGACCCGGGTGCCATGACGTCGATGGCCGCCTCCGCGGGCATGGATGCGAGCGGCTCTGCCCGGACCACGTGGCGGCTCCTGACCAACCCCAGCAGAAGTTTCGAGCGCAACGACGCACGGCACCCACAGGACAGGACCGTGAGGCCATGGGACTCGAATCACGACCTCCGGAAGCGGACCGTCGACGCAGCGCGATTCCAAGCCCGGCGTGTCTCTAGAAACCCAGGGCCATTCATCCGGTCATCCCGCCATTCTTGTCCGGTTACGTGGTCAGTTGTTGTCACTGGCCACAGTGATGACGATCTTTCCTCGAGCGTGTCCTGTTCCAAAATATCGCAGGGCATCAGGCACTTCACGTAATGGGTAGCGCCTATCAATAATCGGTACGGCCTTACCCGTTTCCAAAAGCTCTGTGAGAAGTGGCAAATCCTGCGGGTTTGGTCTCAACGTTAACGCTCCCAGCTGCTGGCCATCTCTTCTTGACATCAGGGATCCCAGGATCAGTGCTTGGAATATTTGAGTCTTTGTGCCTCCGACCATCACATATGTGCCCTTGGGCGTTAGGGCACGCCGATACGCTGAAATCGGGTGATATCCATTGACGGCGACAATCAGGTCGTACTGCTGCCCATTTCGGGTGAAATCCTCTTTGGTGTAGTCGATGACATGGTCTGTCCCAAGTGTGCGCGCAATGTCCATATTCCGGGTGCTGCACACAGCGGTGACTTCAGCCCCGAAGTATTTGGCAATCTGGACCGCAAACGTCCCCACGCCGCCGGAGGCCCCATTGATCAAGACCTTTTGCCCCGGCTGAACATGCCCCCGATCGCGGAAACCTTGCAGGGCCGTGATGGCTGCCAGCGGCACAGCTGCCGCTTCGTCAAACGATAGATTGGCCGGTTTCAGCGCCAGGGCGCTTTCAGGAGCGATTACATATTCGGCAAAACTGCCGGACTGTTGCGCGAAAACATTTCCGAACACCGCGTCGCCAGGCTGAAACTGTTTGGCGTTTCTCCCAACCGCTTCAACGCGCCCCGCGATATCGGAGCCGAGGACTGTGCGTTTTGGTTTGAGCAGCCCTGCGTTCAGTCGAACCAGGAATATGTCAGCGGTCAGGAGGTGCCAGTCGGCAGCGTTGACAGAGGCCGCATGAACTTTCACCAGCACCTCATTCTCCCTTGGGGCAGGTTGTTCCACCTCTTTGAGCTGAAGAACATCTGGTGATCCGTATTGCGTGTACACAATTGCTTTCATGTGGGTGCCTTTCATTTCAAGATGGACTCTTGGCGCACAGCCACCACGGCATCGCCGATAGCTTGAACGGAGGCGCGATCGGCGGTCGCGGCTCGCGCGAACAGCTGGCCTCCGTCCGCAATGACAGCAAGCTCACGGCGCCGGCCGTTGGCGGATAAGTTGCGTCTGGGCAATTCGTGAATTGCGTGATAATGTAGTACTACACGATGAAGACCGAGACTGA
>DAIPXW010000030.1:0-11620 GCA_036783075.1 Candidatus Dormiibacterota bacterium
TGGCGAAGGTCGCGAACTTCGGCTCCATCTACGGGCAGGGCGAGTACGGCCTGTCCCAGCAGCTGGGCATCACGGGCGATGTCGCGCGTGAGTTTCTCGGGCAGTACTGGTCGACCTACTCACGGTTGAAGGAATACCTCGACGATGTGAGACGCAAGGCGCGCGAGGAGGGGCTCGTGGTCAGCGCCACCGGCCGGCGCCGGGCGATCCCCGACCTGCGCTCGCCGAACTTTCAGCTGCGCAGCGCCGCGGAACGGATGGCGATCAACTTTCCGATGCAGTCGCTCGCCGCGGACATCATCAAGATCGCGATGGTGCGGCTGCAGCGCGAGATCGAGGCCGACCACATCGAGGGGCGCATGCTGCTGCAGGTGCATGACGAGCTGCTCTTCGAGGTGCCCGAGTCAGAGGTCGACCAGTTTGCGGAGAAGGTGCCGCGCATCATGACCGGCGCCTACGAGCTCGAGACGGGCATCGAGGTCGAGACGAAGGTCGGACCGAACTGGGCGGACATGAAGAAGCTCGCGGTCGTCCGTGCATAGGCATCCGCCGGATGCCTGAGCTGCCGGAGGTGGAAACCATAGCCGCCGACCTGCGGCCTCACCTGGTCGGACGGACGATCCTGCACTGCGAGCTCCACTTTCCCGGCATCGTCCGGCATCCCGAACCAGAGCTATTCGTCGACCAGATAGCGGGGCAGCTGATCACCTCGGTTGGGAGGCGCGGGAAGTTCATCCTCGTCCATCTCCAGCACGACCTCATCCTGGTGGTTCATCTCGGGATGACCGGGCAGCTGCGCCTGGTCGACCCCGCGACGCCGCTTTCCACTCACACCCACGCGGTTTTCGTCCTGGACGACGGGCGCCATCTGCGGTACCGCGACCCGCGCCGTTTCGGCCGGCTCCTGCTGGGGACTGAAGAAGCGCTGCTTGCGTCGAGGAAGCTTCCACGGCTCGGACCTGAGCCGATCGATCCCCTGTTCGCGCCCGAGGAGCTGTACCGGCGCTTGCGCCGCCGCAGGACCTCGCTGAAAGCGGTGCTGCTGGACCAGGCGGCGATCGCCGGGGTGGGGAACATCTACGCCGACGAGTCGCTGCATCGTGCGCGCCTGCGTCCCGACCGCATCGCGGGCAGCGTGAGCCGCAAGTCCGCGCAGCGGCTGCACGAGTCGCTGCGCCACTCGCTCGAGGTCGCCATCGCCAACCGCGGCAGCTCCGTCGACACCTATCGCGACGCGTGGGGGGAGATCGGCGGACAGCAGGAGAAGCTCCTCGTCTACGGCCGCGCAGGCGAACCCTGCTTCACATGCGGCCGGCCGCTGAGCATGATCCGCATCGCCGGACGGAGCACGGTCTTCTGCCGCCGTTGCCAGCGCTGACCCGCCGCCTGTTCGGCATCGTCGCGCTGTCGGTGGCGTTCGTCGCGATGACGGTCGCCATATCCGCGGGAGCTTTCCGCGCTCTCGACCTGCAGGTCGCTCAGGCCACCCACTCCATCTGGCAGGAATCGCTGCACGGGCTCTTCCAGGTGATCGCCGAGCTCGGCGGGTTAGAGGTCACGACCGCCCTGATGATCGCGCTGTTCTACTACCTGTGGCGCGGCGGGTTCGGCGCCGACGCTCTGGTCGTCGCGGCTTTCGTGGGAGCACAGGCGCTGGAAATTCTCTACAAGCTCTTCTTCTATCACCCGGGTCCGCCGTTCTCGATTTCCCATCTCGACGGTCCCAGCATCACCTCGATTTTCGAAAAGCCCGGTGGCGTCGGAAACAGCTTTCCGAGCGGCCACATGGTCCGGACGGTTCTGGTGTACGGACTGCTTGCGTTCGTCATCAGACGCCTGGCCACCTCGCGTTCCGCGCGCCTGATGGCGATCCCGGTCGCCATCGCCATCATCGTCGTCGTCGGGTTCGACCGCCTCTACCTCGACGTGCACTGGGAGTCGGACGTCATCGGCGGCGTTCTGCTCGGCGGGATCGCGCTGCTCGCGGCGACCGTCTGGCTCGACCGCCCCAGAAAGGCGGACAATTGACGCCGGTGGGGGACAGGGCGGTCTTGATCATGGTGACGACCGGTGGGCGTGACGACGCCGAGCGCCTCGGCGAGGCGCTTGTGGTGGAGCGGCTGGCCGGCGGCTGCTCGGTGGTCCCGACGGTGCACTCCGTCTATTACTGGGAGGGCCAGCTGAAGCGCGAGCACGAGGCGCTGCTGCTGGTCAAGACCGTCGAATCGAAAGCGGCGGCGGTGCAGGAATACGTCAGCACCCACCACGACTACGAGCTTCCCGAGATCATCCAGGTTGGCATCGAGGGCGGCTCACCCACTTACTTGAAGTGGCTTGGCGAGCAGGTCGCGCAACAGGCGCCCTGACCGTTAAGTGAACACTTAGACTCAGGGCGGGGTGGCAAGCCTAGTCGAGGAGCGCGGGGATTCCGGCGGCACCGGGAAGCGCCGCCGCAAGCGCACGCGGAGAGCGTCCGACGCTGTGTTGTCCCCACCCGTTGACGCGAACGGGTCGGGAGAAGCGGCTGCCGCCGGCAGCGGGGCCGTCACCGTCGTACCCGATCCAGAACCGGGGGTCCAGAGGGCGGTTCTCGTCTCGGCTCCCGAGCCGGTCGAGGACGGGTTCAAAGACCTTTTGGGCCAGGCGGTCGGCCTGCGACTCGACTCCGTTTCGCGCGAGTTCGGTGGCAACCACGAGACCCACGTGACCGCGCTGCGGGACGTGTCCCTGGAGATCGGTCCGTGCGAGTTCGTGTCGGTCGTCGGTCCCTCCGGCTGCGGGAAGACAACGCTGCTGTCCCTCATGGGCGGCCTGGATCGGCCGACGTCCGGCCACGTCTACGGCGCCGGCCTGCCTCTGGGTGAGCTTTCGGACCAGGACCTCGCCGACTACAGGCTCCAGCGCGTGAGCACCATCTTCCAGACCTTCAACCTCATCCCGTCGATGACCGTCGAAGACAACGTCGCTCTCCCGCTGACGCTGGCCGGGGTTGAGCTGGAGGAGCGGCGAAAGCGCGCGCGCCACCTGCTGGCGCTGGTCGGCCTGCAAGATCGAGCCCGGACGCGCGCGCGGCTCCTCTCCGGTGGTGAGCAGCAGAAGGTGGCCGTGGCCCGCGCGCTGGCCAACCGCCCGGGCTTGATCCTTGCCGACGAGCCGACGGGGAGTCTCGACTCGGCCGCGGGTGAAAGCGTGCTTCGCCTGCTGGACGACCTCAACCGTCGCGGAGCGACGGTCGTCCTGGTCACCCATGACCCGGAGGTCGCCCGCCACGCCCACCGCGTCATTCGCATGATCGACGGGCGGGCGATCGAGCTCGATGCGGGCAACCCGACCGTCCGCAACCAGGATCCGGTCGAGCAGGCCCCGCGCATGCACTGGCGCGACATGCTGAAGGTGGGCCTCGGCAGCGCGGGCCGGCGACCTCTGCGGACAGCGCTGACGACGACGGGCGTTGCGATCGGCATCGCCGCGATGAGCTTGATCGTCGCGCTGTCGGGTGGGCTGCAAGGGGCGCTGAACGCGCCTGCGCTTGCGACGAGCCAGGTCCACCAGGTCGCGGTCTATCCAGCTGAAGACGCGCGCACCCCGGCCTTTGACGCCGGGACGCTCGGGACGCTGAGCGCACAGCCCCACGTGCGCGCGGCCTGGGGCCAACTGGCTATGAGCGGTACCTTCGCGAGCGGGGCCACGCCCGCGCCGGGCACCAAGGCTTCGCCACCGTCGTCAGGGGCCCTCGTCTCACTTCCTCCGCTCGGCTCGTCGAGCGGGATGCCGGTGCTGACCGCCGGCCGGCTCCCGCGGTCTGACACGGCGTCCGAGGTGCTGCTCACCGACACCGAGGCCACGGCTCTCGGATATCTCTCGGCGCGCGGGGCCATCGGCACGCAGATCGACTACAACGCCGCGTATGGCGCCCTGCTCGTCCCTGGCGCGGTCCGCAACCCCGTCACGCAGCCACTCGACCTGAAGCTGCTCGTGGTCGGCATCGTGTCCGGCAACGCGATGCCCGCCGGGGCTCCCGGCGGCCTGGCCCCGTACTCCACAACGGCGGGCTACTGGACAAAGCTCGCAAGCGCCAACGGCTGGAAGGGCGGCGAGTATTCGAGCGTCACGCTCCTGGCCGACTCGGGACTTTCCGTCGAAGGGCTCCGGCAGCGCGTCCAGAACCTAGGGTTCCAGGCTCAGACGTTCGGCGACCAGTTCCGAAACTTCGAGGACCTGCTGGGCAAGCTGCGCGTGGCACTCCTCGGGCTGGCGCTCGTGGCGCTGTTGCTCGCCTGCCTCGGCATCGCGAACACGATGTACTCGGCCGTGCTGGAGAGGACGAAAGAGATCGGCGTCCTCAAGGCGCTGGGGTCGCGGCGGCGCGACGTGCTGGCCATCTTTGTCGCCGAGGCCGCCGTGATCGGTCTCGCGGGGGGGCTCATCGGGATCCTGGTCGCCGTGGGCCTGGGCCGGCTTGGCAACGTCGTCGTCGACCGGTTGACGCGGTCGGTCACGAGCAGCAGCTTCGATGTGTTCCGGACCGACTTCGGCGTGGTCGCCGCCGCACTTGTTCTCGCTATCCTTCTGAGCACGGTCAGTGGTCTCCTTCCTGCTTTGCGCGCTGCACGTCAGGACCCCGTCAAAGCTCTTCGTTACGAGTAGACGCACCCGGGCTTGAGGGCGTCCGCGTATCCGCTGATCGAAGTCGAGCGCGCGGCCGCGCTGGTCCTCGAGCACATGCCCGTGCTCGCACCCGAGCGGGTTCCCCTTGCCGAATGCGCCGGCAGGGCCCTCGCCGTGGACCTCGTGGCAGCCGCGCCTCTGCCGGCCTTCCCGTCGAGCGCGGTCGACGGCTACGCGCTCCGGGCCGCGGACGCCGGGCGTTCGCTCACGGTCGCCGGCGAGTCGGCGGCCGGCCGCCCGCTCGGCCACGCGCTGACGCCCGGCACGGCGGCCCGCATCCTCACCGGCGGCCAGCTGCCGGAAGGCGCCGACTGCGTCGTCATGGTGGAGGATGTGGCCCTGGACGGCGACCACGTCACCGTGCCGTCCGGCCTCAGGCCGAATCAGAACTTCCATGCGCGAGGAGCCGACCTGCGAGCAGGGGAGCTCGTCCTCCGGGCGGGCGTGCAGCTTGGCGCCGCCGAGCTCGGTCTGGCGGCCGCCCTTGGCATCCCGGCGCTGGACGTTCGGCCGCGGCCGCGCGTGGCGCTGCTGTCGACCGGCGACGAGCTGGTCGAGGTGGGCGAGCGCCCCGGACCGGGCCAGATCCCGGACTCCAACCGATGGGCCCTACTGGCCGCCCTCAGCGACGCCGGCGCCGACGTCGAGTTGCTGGGCATCGGCCCGGACGAGGCCGGGGCGCTGCGCAGGGCGGTCGTGGACGCGTTGGTCGACGCGGACGTGCTGGTCACGTCAGGCGGCGTGTCAGTGGGCACTCACGACCTGGTCAAGCCGCTCCTCGAGTCGTTGGGCACGGTCCACGTCGGCCGCGTGAAGCTGAAGCCGGGCAAACCGTTCACGTTCGCCACGATTCCCTCTCCCGAAGGTGCGGCGCCGCGGATTGCCTTCGGCCTCCCCGGTTTCCCCGTCTCGTCACTGGTCACGTTCGAGGTCTTCGTCCGCCCTGCGCTGCGCAAGATGCAGGGCTTTGCGCAGCTCGAGCGGCCCACGCTGCCTGTACGCCTGGCCTACGACGCGCGCGCGACGGCCGACCGCACCGAGTACCAGCGCGTCACGCTGCGGCGCGAGGGCGTGGAGCTGCTCGCGGAGAGCACGGGCTCCCAGTCGTCGTCACGCCTGATGTCGCTGGCCGGAGCGCACGCGCTGGTGCGCATCCCGCCAGGGGAGATCGGGATCAAAGCCGGCACGGTCGTGGAGGCGATGATCCTGTCGCTGCCGTGAGCCGTCGCCCTCCTTGGACGGCGACAACGCCCCTGCCGAACGTTTGTGCGCCTTAGAATTAGAGTCCCCAGATGCCCTCACTCTTTCGTGTCGACGCACCTTTCAAGCCGGCCGGCGACCAGCCCGAGGCGATCGAGCGGCTGGTGGACGGCGTGCGCGCCGGCCTCAGCCAGCAGGTCCTGCTCGGCGTGACGGGCAGCGGCAAGACGAACGTCATGGCCTGGGCGGTCGAGCAGCTTCAACGGCCCGTGCTCGTGCTCAGCCCGAACAAGACGCTCGCCGCGCAGCTGTGCGCGGAGTTCCGCCGGCTGCTGCCGGGCAACGCGGTCGAGTACTTCGTCAGCTACTACGACTACTACCAGCCAGAGGCTTACATCGCCCGGACCGACACCTACATCGAGAAGGACTCGAGCCGCAACGACGAGATCGACCGCATGCGGCACTCGACGACGCAGACGCTCCTGACCAGGCGGGACGTCCTGGTGGTGGCCAGCATCAGCTGCATCTACGGCATCGGATCGGTCGAGGACTACATGGGCGAGTCCCTGCACGTCGAGAAGGGCCAGCAGATCCGGCGCGAGGTGTTCCTGCGCAAGCTCACAGAGATGCTGTACGAGCGCAACGACTACGACCTCGCGCGGCTTCGTTTCCGGGTGCGGGGCGACGTCGTCGACCTGGTTCCCGCGAACGAGGAGAAGGTGTTCCGCGTCGAGTTCTTCGGTGACGAGATCGAGCGCATCCAGGAGCTGGACGCCGTGACCGGCGAGATTCTCGGCCCGCGCGAGGAGTTCACCGTGTTTCCCGCGTCTCACTACGTGACGCCCGCGGACAAGCTGCGCCTGGCGATGACGGACATCGAGGCGGAGCTCGACGAGCGGTGCAGGTGGTTCGAGGAGCACGGCCGGCTGCTCGAGGCGCAGCGCTTGCGGCAGCGGACGAACTTCGACCTCGAGATGCTGCGCGAGACCGGAACGTGCGCCGGCATCGAAAACTATTCGCTCCATCTCACGCGGCGGCAGCCCGGCGAGGCTCCGTACACGCTGATGGACTTCCTGCCCGACGACACGCTGATCTTCGTCGACGAGTCGCACGTCGCGGTACCTCAGATCGGAGGCATGCTGGGCGGAGACCGTTCGCGCAAGGCGGCGCTGGTCGAGTACGGCTTCCGCCTGCCGAGCGCGTTCGACAACCGGCCCCTCAGCTTCGACGAGTGGGAGGAGCGCGCGCACAACGTCGTCTATGTGTCGGCCACGCCGGGCCCGTATGAGATGCGCCGCTCGCAGCGCACAGTGGAGATGGTGGTGCGCCCGACCGGGCTCGTCGACCCCACCGTCGAGGTGAGACCTACCGAAGGCCAGATCGACGACCTGCTGGCCGAGGTGAAGAGACGCGCGGAGCTGGGTCACCGCTCGCTGGTGACCACCCTCACCAAGCGGTTCGCGGAGGACCTCGCCGACTACCTGCGCGAGTACGGGGTCAAGGTTCGATACCTGCACTCGGAGCTCGACGCGATGGAGCGCATCGACGTCCTGCGCGACCTGCGCACCGGCGCGGTCGACGTCGTGGTCGGGATCAACCTGCTGCGCGAAGGGCTCGACCTTCCCGAGGTGGCCTTCATCGGCATCCTCGACGCCGACAAGGAGGGTTACCTGCGCGCCTTCCGCTCGTTCATCCAGATCATCGGACGTGCGGCCCGAAACGTCGACGGCCATGTTGTGATGTACGCGGACAAGATCACCGACTCGATGCGCCAGGCGCTCGACGAGACCGAGCGGCGGCGCAACCGGCAGATCGCGTACAACGCCGAGCGCGGGATCACGCCCGAGACGGTCAAGAAGGCGATCTACGCGCTCGAGATCAACGACCACGACCTGCAGGCCGACGCGGTCGAGATCATGGCCGGGGCCGGCGTGCCGCGCGAGGACCTGCTCGCCATCGTGCGCGACCTGGAGAAGGAGATGAGGCGGTTGTCGAAAGAGCTGCAGTTCGAGGACGCCGCCCGCGTCCGCGACCGGATCATCCTGCTGCGCAAACGGCTCTCGGGCGAGGAGCCGAGAAACAAGGAGGATGACGAGGACGTCGCGCTCGCGATCGCCGCCGCGCCAAAACAGAAAACGATGGTTCGAAACTGGAGAAGGACGCGGAAGGGTCCTTGAGCTCGCACGTCGACCGGGCAAGCTGGCTCTTGCATGCCGACCGCGCAGGGTGGATGGAGCACATCGGCGCGCGCGTGGCCTCGGCGGAGGCTGGTCGCGTCGTGATCGAGCTCGAGGCGGGGCCTCAGCACCGCCACGGCGGCGGCGTGGTCCAGGGCGGCGTCATCACGCAGATCGCCGACGCGGCGATGGGGATGTCCCTCGCGACGCTCCAGGAGGACGGCAGCTGGAACACGACGATCGAGCTGAAGATCAACTTCGTGCGCCCGGCGATCGAAGGGACGCTGCGGGCGATCGGCCGCGTCGTCGAGATGCGCAGGTCGCTGCTGTTCAGCGAGGCCGACGTCGTCGACGCGGAGGGCCGGCTCATCGCGAGGGCATGGTCGACGTGCATGGTGGTGCCGCCGGGACAGGGCAGGTGAAGACCGAGGCGCGCGTCTCGGCGGCGTGGGAGTGGCTCGGTCTCAGGCTGGTCGCCGTGGAGAATGGGAGCGCGACGGTCGAGATGACGGCCTCCGAACATATGGCCAACAGCTCCGGTAATGTGCACGGAGGCCTGATCGGCACCCTCGCCGACAGCGCGATGGGCCGGTCGATCTGGACCATCAAGCCGGGGGTTCGCCACGCCGCGAGCTTCGACCTCAAGCTCAGCTTCGTCGCCGCGGCAAAGATCGGAGAGACGCTGCGGGCCACCGGCAAGGTGGTGCATGCAGGAAGGCGGACGTGCGTGACCGAGTGCCGTGTGGAGGGCTCGGGTGGCCGGCTGATCGCCACGGCGAGCGGTACGTTCATGGTGAAGCGAGAGGTTCAAGGTGCCGACTGACCAGATAACGATTCGCGGCGCGCGCGAGCACAACCTGAAAAACGTCACGCTGTCGATTCCGCGCGACAAGCTGGTCGTGTTCACGGGCCTGTCGGGCTCGGGCAAGTCGTCGCTGGCCTTCGACACCATCTACGCGGAGGGGCAGCGCCGCTACGTCGAGTCCCTGAGCGCGTACGCGAGGCAGTTCCTCGGGCAGATGGAAAAGCCCGACGTCGACATCATCGAAGGCCTGTCGCCGGCGATCTCGATCGACCAGAAGGGCACCTCGAAGAACCCGCGCTCGACGGTGGGCACCGTGACCGAGGTCTACGACTACCTCCGCCTGCTCTACGCGCGCATCGGCCTCCCGCACTGCCCGGTCTGCGGCCGCGAGGTTCGGCGGCAGACCGTGGACCAGATGGCGGACCACGTGGAGAAGCTGCCGGCCGGAACTCGCGTGATGGTGCTCGGACCTGTGGTCAAGGGCCGCAAGGGCGAGTACAGGTCGTTGATCGAAGACGTGCGCAAGTCGGGGTTCGTGCGCGTGCGCGTCGACGGCAGCCTGTACGAGATCGGGGAACAGATCCCGATGGACAAGAACAAGAAGCACGACGTGCAGGTCGTCGTCGACCGCATCGTGGTCGGTCCGGAGCAGCGCTCCCGCCTCGTGGAATCGATCGAGACGGCGGCTCGCCTGGGCGCCGGCTCCGTGCTGATTGCCCCCGAACAGGGCGCCGAGATCCAGATGTCGCAGGACTACATGTGCCCGTACGACGGGACGAGCGTGCCCGAGCCCGAGCCGCGCAACTTCTCGTTCAACAGCCCACACGGGGCATGCCCGACGTGCACCGGGATCGGTTTCCAGCTCGTCGTCGACGGGGATCTCGTCGTACCGGACCCCTCCCTGTCTCTGCGCGAGGGGGCGATCGCCGCCTGGAGCCGCTCGCAGTTCTTCTATCCCGAGCTGCTGGAGTCCGTGAGCAAGTTCTTTGGCATCGCCATGGACAAGCCGTGGTCGAAGTTGACGAAGCCGCAGCGCGACGTTCTGCTGAACGGCACCGGCGAAAAGAAGATCCGCTTCGGCTACAAGAACCAGTACGGGCATTCGCGCTGGTACGAGGCGCCTTTCGAAGGTGTGATCGCCAACCTGCAGCGGCGATACCAGGAGACGCAGTCCGACTTTTTGAAGGCCGAGCTCGAGCGCTACATGTCAGACAAGCCGTGTCCCGTGTGCAGCGGCCGCCGCCTCAAACCCGAGTCCCTCGGGGTCACGGTTGCCGCGCACAACATCGCCGACGTCTCTGCGCTCTCCATCAGCAACGCGATCAGCTTCTTCGAAGGGCTCGAGCTGACCGAGCGTGAGCTGCTCATCGCGCGAGGCGTGCTGAAGGAGATCCGCGAGCGGCTGGAGTTCATGATCGACGTCGGCCTGGAGTACCTGACCATCGATCGCGCCGCCAACACGCTTTCCGGCGGAGAGTCGCAGCGCATCAGGCTGGCCACGCAGATCGGGTCGAAGCTGATGGGCGTCCTCTACATCCTCGACGAGCCGTCGATCGGCCTTCACCAGCGTGACAACCGGCGATTGATCAACACGCTCCTCAGGCTCCGCGACCTGGGCAACACGCTGATCGTCGTCGAGCATGACGAGGAGACGATCCGCTCGGCGGACTACATGGTCGACATCGGGCCCGCGGCCGGCGAGCACGGAGGCGAGATCGTCGCCGCCGGGACCGTGGAGCAGGTCCTGCGCGACCCGCACTCCGTCACCGCCGCGTTCCTGCGCGGGGATCGGCAGATAGCGGTTCCGGAGAAGCGCCGCGGCGGTAACGGAAAGCGGCTGGTCATTCGTGGAGCGCGCGCGAACAACCTGAAGGACATCGACGTCTCGATCCCGCTGGGAACCTTCGTGGCTGTGTCCGGTGTCAGCGGCTCGGGCAAGTCCTCGCTGGTGACCGACATCCTCAGCCGGAAGGTGGCCCAGCACTTCTACCGCGCCAAGGAGAGGCCGGGCCCGCACGAGAAGATGGAAGGCCTGGAGCACCTCGACAAGGCGATCGACATCGACCAGTCGCCGATCGGGCGGACGCCTCGCTCCAATCCCGCGACGTACACGGGCATGTTCACCTACATGCGCGAGCTGTTCGCGAGCCTGCCCGAGGCGAAGATGCGGGGATACAAGACCGGGCGCTTCAGCTTCAACGTCCGCGGCGGGCGGTGTGAGGCGTGCCAGGGCGACGGCATCATCCAGATCGAGATGCACTTCCTCCCAGACGTCTACGTCCCATGCGAGGTCTGCCACGGCACGCGCTACTCGCGCGAGGTCCAGGAGGTGAAGTTCCGCGGCCACTCGATCTCCGACGTGCTCGAGATGACGGTGGACGAGGCGCTCGAGGTCTTCGAGAACGTGCCTCGCATCAAAACCAAGCTCGTCACTCTGCGCGACGTCGGCCTGGGCTACATCAGGCTCGGCCAGCCGGCGACCCAGCTGTCCGGCGGTGAGGCCCAGCGGGTGAAGCTGTCAGCGGAGCTGTCACGCCGTGACACCGGGCGGACGCTCTACCTGCTCGACGAGCCGACGACCGGCCTTCACTACGTCGACGTCGAGCGGCTGCTCGCGGTGCTGCACCGCCTCGTCGACCACGGCAACACGGTGGTCGTGATCGAGCACAACCTCGACGTCCTGAAGACGGCGGACTGGCTGATCGACCTGGGTCCGGAAGGCGGAGAGAAAGGCGGCTACGTGATCGCCGAGGGGACGCCGGAGCAGCTT
>DAIPXW010000031.1:0-11440 GCA_036783075.1 Candidatus Dormiibacterota bacterium
TGACCCTGCACGTAAGCACGCACCTCGACGCGCCCGCGCACTTCTTCTCCGGCGGCAAGTTCATCGGGGATCTTCCGCTGGATTTCCTGATCGGCCCCGCGTGCGTGGTCGACCTCGAACGAATGGGACTGGGCGACTTCGACCTGTACGGGCCAGAGCACTTCGAGCGCTGGGAGAAGGAGACCGGCCACAAGGTCGAGCGCGGCGACATCCTCGTCATCCACACCGGTTACCACAAGCATTACCCCGAAAACTGGACCGACCGCTCGGAGGTCGACGAGACGAAGTACTTCATCCGTCACCCCGGACCGACCCGGGCGTTCGCCGAATGGGTCTTGAAGCGGGGCGTGCGCTGGATCGCCGTCGATGCCGGAAGCGCGGACCATCCTATGAACACGGTCATCCGGCGCATTCGCGCCGACGAGGCGGAGGAGGCGGAGAAGAAGCTCGGCCGTTCGCTGGACGAGATCTTCCCCAAGGCCGACTACCAGATCATGCACACGCTGCTCTTCCCGCACGACATCGTCCACATCGAGAACCTGGGCGGCCAGATCGACCAGGTGCTCGACCAGAAGATCCAGCTCGGCTGCTTTCCCTGGCGCTTCCAGGGCGGAGAGGCGTCGCCGTGCCGCGCGGTCGCGATGCTCGACTCAGTGGCTCGGTGAAACCACCGCCTTTCGAGTACCACGCCCCGGCCACCGTCGAGGCGGCGTGCACGCTGCTCGGCTCGCTTGAGGACGCGAAGGTGCTGGCGGGCGGACAGTCGCTCGTGCCGCTGCTCAACTTCCGTCTCGCTCGGCCACGACACCTGGTCGACATCAACCGCATCCCGAGGCTGGACGGCATCTACGAGCGGGACGGCGGGGTCGCCGTCCAGGCGCTTGCCCGGCAGTCGGCGGTCGAGGATTCGGTGTTGGTGGCGCGGATCTGCCCGCTGCTCAGCAACGCGGTTCGCCTCGTAGCGCACAGAGTCATCCGCAACCGGGGCACGGTGTGCGGCAGCCTCGCGCATGCCGACCCCGCCTCCGAGCTGCCCGCGGTGATCCTCGCGCTCGGTGGCCACGTGGTCGCCCGGTCCTCGGGCGGCGACCGCGTCATAGCCGCGGACGCATTCTTCGGCGGCGTGATGGAGACCGCCCTCACCCCTGACGAGGTGCTGGTCGAGGCGTGGTTCCCGGCTTCGAAAGGAGCCTTCGCGATCGTCGAGGAGTGCCGCCGTCACGGTGACTTCGCGCTGGCGGGCGCTGTACGGTGCGGCGACCGGCTCGCGCTGTTCGGCGTCGCTCCGACTCCCGTGCTCGCGGACCCGCACGACCCCACCCGTGGCCTGCGGCCGAGCGGGGACCTCGAGGCGTCACCCGAGTTCCGGCTCCAGCTCGTGCGCGTCCTGGCCGAGAGGGCTTTCGCGGCTTGAGGGTCAACGGCGTCGCGCATCCCGCGCCTGCCGATCCGCGCCGCCTTCTGTCGGACCACCTGCGCCATGACCTCGCCCTGACCGGCACGCACGTCGGGTGCGAGCACGGCGTGTGCGGCTGCTGCACCGTCCTGCTCGACGGGGCGCCGGTGCGGTCTTGCCTGATGCTCGCGGTCCAGGCCGAGGGCCACGAGGTGACGACGATCGAAGGCCTGGCGCAGGACGGCGCGCCGCTGCACCCGGTGCAGCAGGCTTTCCACGAGTGCCACGGCCTGCAGTGCGGGTTCTGCACCCCGGGTTTCGTGATGTCGGTGGTCGGACTCCTCGCCCAGCACCCAGACCCCTCGGCCGAGCAGATCGAGGAAGGCATCGTCGGCAACCTGTGCCGCTGCACCGGCTACGCGTCGATCCGCCGCGCCGTCCACCGCGCATGTTCCCTCTCCCGCGAAGCGGGAGCAATCAATGAGTCCCCTCCTGATCGCGCTAGCGCGCAGGGTCAGGGTGAGGGTAGACGTAGGTGACCACCCGCTGGTTTGGAGCGCGGGTGCAGAGGGTCGAGGACGACCGCCTGCTGCGCGGCCGGGGACGTTTCACCGACGACATCGACGAAGGCGCCCTCGAATCGGTGCTTGTGCGCTCGCCGTTCGCCCACGCGCGAATCCGCTCGATCGACGTGGGCGCCGCTCGCGCCCTGCCCGGCGTCGTGGCCGTCTACACCGCCGCGGACCTGCCGTTCGGCAAGACAGACCTGCCCATCCTCATCCCGCATCCCAACCTCACGCACGGCCGAACCCAACGCTGCCTCGCGTCTGAGGTCGTGCGTTACGCCGGCGAGGCGGTTGCGTTCGTCGTGGCGGGCAGCCGCCAGGTCGCCGAGGATGCGGCCGAGCTCGTTGACGTCGACTATGAGCCGCTGCCAGTCGTGATCACCCCGGAGGTCGCGGCCGCCGCGGAGCACCTCGTGCACGAGGACGTGCCGGGCAACGTGGCCGCGGAGATGGTGCAGGAGGTGGGTGACGTCAAAGCAGTGCTCGCGAGAGCTCCCCACCGCAAGCGACTCCGCCTGCGCTTCGAGCGCGGCGCTGCGAGCCCGATGGAAGGGCGAGCCGTGTGGGCGCGCTGGTCCGCGTCCGAGCGCAAGCTCACGGTCTTCGACTCCACCCAGTCACCGACGTCGATCCGAGGCGGCCTCTCCGTCTTGTTCGGCCTGCCCGAGTCGAGCGTCGAGGTGATCGCCCCCGACGTGGGTGGCGGCTTCGGGCCGAAGATCATGCTTTTCTACCCGGACGAGCTGCTGGTGCCGTTCGCCGCGATGCGGCTCGGCCATCCGGTCAAATGGACCGAGGACCGCCAGGAGCACTTCACCGCCGTGAACCAGGAACGCGGCCAGGTGCACGACGTCGAGGTGGGCTTCGACGACGAAGGACGAGTGCAGGCGCTGAGCGTCGATTTCATACACGACGCGGGCGCTTACACGCCTTACGGCATCATCCTTCCGATCATCACGGCAGGACAGATACCGGGCCCCTATCGAGTGCCCAACTACCGTGTCCGGTTCCGCGACGTGTACACGAACGCGACGCCGACGTCGCCTTATCGCGGCGCGGGCCGGCCGCACGCGTGCTTTGTGATGGAGCGCGCGCTGGATGCCATCGCGGTGGAGCTGAAGCTCGAGCGCGCCGAGGTTCGCCGCCGCAACTTCATCCAGCCCGATGAGTTCCCCTACGAGGTGGGCGTGGCCTGGCAGGACGGCAACAGGGTCGTCTACGACAGCGGCAACTACCCGGCCCTGCTCGAGAAGGCTCTTGCGATGTTGGGCCCGCGTCCGGAGGGGGAACACGTCGGAATGGGCGTCGGCGTGTACGTGGAGGGCACCGGTGTCGGGCCGTACGAAGGCGCTCACGTGCAGGTCCTCGTGTCCGGCAAGGTGGTCGCGGCGACCGGGATCCCCAGCCAGGGCCAGGCGCACGCGACCGTGTGGGCGCAGGTCGTGGCCGACGAGCTGGGCGTGGAAGTGGCCGACGTGGAGGTCACGGGTGGCGACACGCGCCGGTTCCCGTGGGGGGTGGGGACGTTCGCGTCGCGTGGCGCCGTGACGGCCGGCAACGCGATGCACATTGCCGCAGGCATGGTGGCCGAGAAGGCCAAGCGGATCGCGGCCGACCACCTCGAGGCGGACGCGGCGGACCTCGAGCTCGCCGGCGGGCGCGTGCGCGTGAAGGGTTCGCCCGACCGTGGCATGCCTCTGGCCGCAGTGGCCGTGCTGGCCAATCCCGTGCGATACGCGTTCGGCGGCGGGACCGAGACCGCGACGCAGTTCGCGTCGAGGCCCCGGCCTGGTCCTCCTCTCGCCCCTGGCGACGAGCCCGGGCTGGAGGCGACCGGCTATTACAGCCCGCCCGCCTCGACGTGGGCATCGGGCTGCCACGCCGCATATGTGAGGGTCGACCCCCAAACGTTCCGTCTGGAGATCCTGAAGTACGTCGTCGTTCACGACTGCGGCAGGGTCATCAACCCGCTCGTGGTGGAGGGGCAGATCGAGGGCGGCGTGGCGCAAGGGATCGGCGGCGCGTTCTACGAGAGGCTCGCGTATGACTCAGAAGGCCAGCTCCGCAACGCGTCATTCATGGAGTACCTGGTCCCGTACTCGACCGAGATCCCGGCGATCGAGATCGACCACATCGAGACGCCGTCGCCCCTGAACCCGCTCGGAGTCAAGGGTGCAGGGGAGGCGGGAGTGATCCCGGTGGGCGCGGTTCTCGCTTCGGCGATCGAGGAGGCGGCCGGTCTTTCGATCACCGAGATGCCTCTGTCACCCCTGAAGCTGTTCGAGCTGGCTTCCCGACGACAGGGGTCGTAAGTAACGGGGGGAGGGCCGAAAGTCCCAGTGACATCGCCGAGGGGCAGGCCTACGGTGAGCTTGGGGGGCAGGGACCGGGACGCTGGTGGCGTCAGCCGCCAACTAAGAGGAGCGTCCGGTCTCTGTCCACCGCCAAACAGAGGAGGACCGCGAGTTGTATTTCCTGGGCAGGATCGTCGGGCTCATGACCCGAGCGCTCGACCGGCGCCGGACGCGCTGGATCGAGATCTCCGTCACTCGGGCGTGGAGTCACGACCTGCCTCCACGACTGTTCGACCTTGGCGACCTGTAGGGCGGCGGTATTCGGATGACCTGGCGACAGACCCTGGTCAATCGTCCGTCCTGACCACCGCGGCCACGATGTTTCCCCCTGGCGGGCCCTGGTGGGAGTTGCGCTCGCCCCCGCTCACGTAGTTCGTGGTGCGGCCGGTAACCGACGCCACGAGCATCCCTCCGAGCGCCTTCCCGATCGGGTACGCGTCGGGGTCGTCGAGCAGAGTGATCCGCTGGCCGCGTATGAGATCGCTGCCCGGGATGACCGACTTGGCGAAAACGTGAACCAGCCGTGACAGATCCTTCTCGTCCGGCAGCCCGTTGCTGAAACGCAGCCCGGCCGAGCGAAGCGCGTTCCTCACACCGTCGGCATCGATGAAGTCCTTGGTCACAGCGTGTCCAATTCGAAGCCGGCTTTGGGAACTGCTCGAATTACCGAACAGCACAACCTCGCCATGCCGTTTCTCGCCGCCGGACGAGGTCATCGCCACCTCCGAGTAGAGGTTCCAGTCGCGCCGCACCACGGCGTCGGACAGCGCGGACTCCTTGATTTCGCCGAGCGCTATCGCCACACCGAGCGCGGCGGCGTCGTTCGCATACACTCCTGCGCCTTCAGCACCGAATGTGACGTCGTGCGAGACCACCGTCTTTCCGCGCGACTCCGCGTCCTTGATGCTCGCGGTCGTGAGTCCGGGCACCTTGACCATGACGAGGTGTACGTCATTCGGATCGGTCAGGCCTGCGTCGGCCATCGCCCGTCGCGTGGCGTCCGCCACCTTGCGGATCTGGCCCATCCGGCCCACCTCTTCGGGCGGCATCGGGTCCGAGCCCGCCCTGCCCACCACGAGGCGCTTGTCGGCGTCGGCATGAGCTGCGCGGCCAGGCACCTCGACCCACTCCCTGGTGACGGCAGCGATGTGGGGGGTGATCACGCCCGGGCAGCCTCCCGACAGGACGAACATCACGCGCTGCGCGACCTCTCCCACCGGGATCCCGAGAAACCGGGCCGTCCACTCTCGCAGCGCCACGTCGGCCCAGACCCGGCCCCAATCGTCGTGGGCTCCGGTCCCCTCGGTCTTGCCCACCAGCGCGACGAGCGTTTCGGGCTTGATGTTTCCCTCGTCCACCAGGCGCTGCAGGCCGGCGGTGTCCGACGGCGCTGCCATCGGGCAAACGAACATCTCGACCTTCTGAGCCTTCATGTAACCACCTCCCTGCAAATCCTCAATCGAAGCCTGGCGGCTTCTGGAACCCAAAGCCTGGCACGGCCTCGAGCTGCTCCGCCAGGTCCAGCAGCCCCCATTCGGCGCCGGTTCGTGCCACGAGCTGCACCCCGACCGGCAGACCTTCGTGCAGCCCCGCCGGCACGGAGATCGACGGCACGCGCGCGAAGCTCACAGGCAGCACGAACTGGATATAGCGGCCGTACGGCTCGCTGAGGAACGGCGGCACCGCCTGTATCGCCATCGGGACGAGGCCCAGGGTCGGCGTGAGGAGGAAGTCGAAGTCGGACAGCAGCGGCTGCACAACCACGCGATACGCGGCGGACGTCCCCAGCTCCCATGCACGGAAGTAGTCACCCGCGCTGAGGTCCCGACCCTCCTCGACCAGCCTGCGTATGCCGGGGGCAAAGCGCGCGGGGTCGGCGGGGAAGGCCGCCATGCTCGACCTGCGCACGACCCCGTATCCGGCGGCCACCTCTTCCGACTCCCACTCGATTCGCCGCACCAGGTGACCGGCGGATTCCAGGGCGCTGCCGGCGCGCCGGCAAGCGTCGCGGCAAGCCGCATCCAGGCCGAGCGAAGTCGCATCCACCAGCCCGATACGGTGCCCGCTCGTCACGCCTGACGCCTGCGGCGGCGATGCCGACGACATCACCGAGTAGAGCAGCCTCACGTCGGCCACGGTGCGCCCGATGGGTGCGACGACGGAGAGCCCGGCGGGGTCGGCGATCTCGCAGGGCACCGCGCCGGGCGCCGGCCGCATGCCCACGACGCCGCAGCAGGAGGCCGGGATCCGTATCGAGCCGCCCATGTCGGTTCCCATCCCGACGGTGGCCATGCCCGCCGCGACCGCCGCGGCGCTTCCGCCTGTCGACCCACCCGGGGTGACGCCTTCCCGCCAGGGGTTGTTGGTGGCAGGGAAGATCGCGTTGGTCGTCCCCACCGCCGCGGCAAGCTCGGGAAGGTTGGTCTTGCCCAGGATCGCCGCTCCGGCCGCCCGGGCGCGCGCCACCGGCACGGTGTCCTCATTCGGGACGCGGTCGAGCCAGACCGCGCTGCCGTCGGTCCACGGCATGCCGGCTACGGGCAGGTTGTCCTTCACCGCGAGCGTGGCCCCGGCCAGCGGGCCCGTCGTGGAACGGGCGTGCGAATCCACGTGGACGTAGGCGTGGAGGCTGTGATCGAAGCGATCGATCGCGTCGAGGTGCGCTCGCACAACCTCCTGGGGGCCGGCTTCATCAGCTCGGACCCTGCGGGCGATCTCGCCGACCGAAGACCAGCGCAGGGAGTCGCCCGTCACAGCTCTTTCAGCACAGCACGGATGATGCGCTCGAACACGACCCCGGCGGTATCGGCGCCGAACGCGAGCACCTGATCCGGGTCGAAAGATTCGTCGGCCGAGTCCGACGTGATGCGCAGGCCTCCCCACGGCACGCCGTTCGCGTGGGCGACCTGCGCGACCGCCGCGGTCTCCATGTCGAAGCACGCTCCTTCCGGGAAGGCGCCCTTGATGCGGTCCCGGATCTCGCGCGACGCGACGATCTGGTCGCCGGTCAGAACCAGGCCCGACTCAACGACCGCCGGCGGCTCGGCTGCGGTCTCAGCGGCGCGCTTGAGCGTGCCGGCGAGCCAGGGGTCGGCTGGGAAGATCGTCATGCCCAGTCCTGCGATCGTGCCGCGAGCCCTGGTGAGGGGCCGGACGTCCACGTCGTGCTGCACGGCCCCTGACGCCACGATCAAGCGGCCCTGCCGGCCGTCGCCGCCGGCGGCGCCGGCCAGCCCGATCGACAGGAGGTACCGCGGGTCGTGGCCGCGGCAGACGAGCTGAGTGGCCATCGCGGCGGCAACCTTGCCGACCCCGGTCAGGACCAGGACGACAGGCCCGCCCTCCAGGTCACCCTCCCACGCCGGCACTCCCGAGACGACCTTGGACCGGGTCAGATCGAGTGCGAGCGCGGACGCCTCCACGTCGAGGGCCGCAAGCACGGCAAAGGGGCGCCGATCGGGGGCCATATCACCGAATTCTGAGACCGAAAACTGGTTGGGTTGTGCTGGGAATGGGTAAGTAATTCCGTTAATCGCCCGAAAAGGGCGAACCCCGCATTCAAGGGCAAGGTTCGAGCCCTCGGAGGCAGAGCACATGAGTGGTCTGCTTGCGTCCCTCCTCCTTCTGCTGGCGTTCGCCGTCCTGGCGGCGCTCGTGGTGATCGTCCGCTCGGTCGTGGTGATCGGCCCGTCGCAGGTCGGCCTGGTGATCAAGCGGGTCTCGGCCCGCCACAACACCACGGACGGCCCGATCGCATTCGCCGGTGAGGCGGGCTACCAGGCCGATCTTTTGATGCCCGGTGTCCGCTTCAAGCTCTGGCCGACGTACACCGTCGTCAAGTACCCGTGGGTCCAGGTCCCTGCGGGCGAGATCGGGGTCGCCATCTCGCAGATCGGCGCTCCGCTTCCCACCGGGGCCAAGTCGGGCATTTACCGGCCTGAGTTCGGCAACTTCACCAACCTCCGCGCGTTCGTCGAAGGTGGCGGCCAGAAGGGCGTCCAGCGACCGGTGCTGCCTCCTGGCACCCTTGCCCCGATCCACCCGATCGCATTCCTCGTGATCACCGCGACCAGGGCCTACGGCCGGCCGGTCAATCCGCTGGTCGTCGGCAACGGCTCCCTTGGGCCTCAGTCGTTCGGGGTCCACGCGGACCAGCTGCGCGTGACCGTGATCGCGCCCGATGGCAGCCAGGACGTGGTCGGGATCGTGACCACCCTGGAAGGCGATCCGCTGTCACCGGCCGACATCGCCGGACGTATCGGCGGCTTCAGCGACATCGAGGCGCTCGAAGCTCAGCCCGGAGTCACAGACTCCGAGCTCATCGAAGCGCTGCTTGGAAAGAAGAACGAGCTGCACAACAACTACCAGGACTTCCAGGCCTTCCTGGACAAGGGCGGGCGAATCGGCCTGCAGCACGACCCGCTGCTGTATGGCGCCTACCTCTTGAACCCGTTTTTGGTCCGCGTCGAGCTGGCGCCGATGTTGGTCGTCAACCAGGGCGAGGTCGCCGTGATCAAGGGCTACGTGGGCCTGCCCACGCTGGACACCTCGGGCCCGGAGTTCAAGTTCGGTTCGATCGTGCAGCCAGGCCACCGCGGCATCTGGCGCGAGGCGCTTCGCACCGGAAAGTACCCGCTGAACCCGCGCATCTACGCGGCCGAGACGGTGCCGACTTTCATCCTCACCCTCAACTGGGCCGAGGCGAACTCGGTCGCCCACAATCTCGACGCCCAGCTGAGCCCGATCGAAGGCAAGAGCCGCGAAGGGTTCGTCTTCAAGATCGACCTTCAGGTCCAGATCCACGTGCCCGACACCAAGGCGCCGAAGGTCATCTCCATGGTCGGGTCGATGCAGAACCTGGTCAACGAGGTCCTGCAAGCCGCCGTGGGCAACCACTTTCGCAACACGCTCCAGGGTCTCGAGGGCGTCCGCTTCATCGAGACGCGCGACCAGGTGCAGGCCGCTGCGTTCGAGGCGATATCGCGGTACCTGGCCGCTTATGAGGTCGAGACGCGGGGCGTCTACATCCAGGACGTCACGTTCCCGGAGGAGCTCGTCAGCGTCTTGACGCGACGCGAGATCGCAAACCAGGAGAAGGCGACGTTCGAGCAGCAGAAGGACGCCCAAACGGTTCGGGTCGACCTCGAGAAAGCTCGCGGAACGGCGGACATGCAGGCGGAGCTGGCCAAGGCCCAGGTGTCCGTGGACATCAACCGGGCCCGCGCCAACGCTCGCAAGGCGGAGGCGGAGGGCGAAGGCGCGTACGTGAGGGTCACGGGCGAGGCCGAAGGCTCGCGCCGCAGGGCGATCGGCCTGGGTGACGCGGCCGCGGTCGAGGCGCTCGGCCTCGCCAAGGCCAAGGGCTATCAGGCGCAGGTCGAAAGCCTGGGCGCTGGATCGACGGCGGCTGTCGCCATCGCCAACGCGCTGTCCGAGGGCAAGCTGGACGTCATGCCCGACGTGCTCGTGACCGGGGGCGGAGGCGCCCTGGAAGGGCTCGCCGCGACCTTCATGCGCAGCCTGAACGGAAACGGCGACGGCGCGCACCGCAAGCAGGGCGCCGAGGAACGGGACCAGCGCTGATTTCAAGCCGGCCGGAGGGCCGTCGCGGCCCTCCGGTCCTTTGCTCGCAGGCTTCGCCGCGCAATTAAGCTTCTCTGTCATCGACCCACACTGGATGGCGGTCGCTAGGGGGGATGAGCCGGCCGACCTCGTGCTGGCCGGCGGGCGCGTGCTCTCGGTCTTCACGAAGGAGTGGCTGGACGTCGACGTGGCCGTGAAGGACGGCTACGTGGTCGGGCTCGGCCGCTACCAGGGAAAGGAGCGCATGGACGTTTCCGGCGCCTACCTCGTGCCTGGCTTCATAGATGCCCACATGCACATCGAGTCCTCCAAGCTGACCGTCGACGAGTTCGCCCGCGCCGTCCTGGTTCACGGCACCACCGCCGTGGTCGCCGACCCGCACGAGATCGCGAACGTGCTCGGCACCGACGGCATCCACTGGCTGCTCGACTGCTGTGCCGACCTCCCGCTCGACGTCTACGTGATGGCGTCGTCCTGCGTGCCGGCATCGCGTTTCGAATCGCCGCGCCGGCCGTTCACGCCGGGAGACATCGAGAGCCTTCTCCGGCGCCACCGCGTCATCGGAATCGCTGAGATGATGAACTTCCCAGGGGTCATCGCCGGCCTTCCGTCAGAGCTCGCGAAACTCGAGACAGGCCTGACCGACCACGTCGACGGTCACGCCCCGGGCGTCACCGGCCCCGCCCTCAACGCGTACATCGCCGCGGGCATCCGTTCCGACCATGAGGCCACCACTTTCGAGGAGGCCCTCGAGAAAAGGCGGCTCGGCATGTGGGTCATGCTGCGCGAGGCCTCCATCGCGCGCAACCTGCGCGACCTGCTGCCGCTGGTCAAGCGCTACGGCCCGGCCCGATGCATGTTCTGCACGGACGACCGCGAACCCGACTTCATCGTCGAGGAAGGTCACATCAACCAGATGGTCCGCATAGCGGTCGCCGACGGCATCAGCCCGGAGGACGCGCTGGTGATGGCCACGATCCACCCGGCCATCTATCACCGCCTGCGGCACCTTGGTGCGATCGCGCCCGGATACCAGGCGGACATCCTCGTGCTCGACGACCTGGAGTCGTTCAAGCCGCGCCAGGTCCTCAAGCGCGGCGCGGCACCTCGCTTCGTGAAGCTCTCCGTGCCGGAGTGGGTGAGGCAGACGGTCAGCCTCGCACCGGTCGGCCCGTCGTCCTTTCGCATCGCCGCCGGGCCGACAAGGATTCGCGTCATGAGAGTCGTGCCGGCTCAGCTGCTCACCGGCGTCGACCTGGTCGAGCCCACTGTGCGCGACGGCTGGTTGGTCGCCGACCCGGCTAAAGACCTCGTGAAGATCGCGGTCCTCGAACGGCACCACGCGAGCGGCCGGGTCGGACTGGGCTTTGCCACCAACGTGGGGCTCAGGCGCGGCGCGTTCGCCTCCACGGTCGCCCACGATGCGCACAACATCGTCGTGCTTGGCGTCGACGACGGTGACATGGCCGTCTGCGCGCTGAGGCTGGCGGAGATCGGCGGTGGAATCGTCGTCTCGGAGGGTGGCAGGGTCGTCGAAGAGC
>DAIPXW010000032.1:0-11389 GCA_036783075.1 Candidatus Dormiibacterota bacterium
CGGGGCAGCTGCAGAACGGCGTGCTGACCATCACGCCCACCGGAGCACCGCTGCCCAGCCCGTCGCCGATCCCGTCACCAGTCCCCAGCCCATCTCCGACACCGAATCCGACGCCATCCCCTCACCCGGTGCCGCACCCGACACCCGGCGCGCTGCAGGTGATCCCAGGATCGAGCACGATCGAGGTCAACGACGGCACGACCTTCGCCGCCATCTTCGACAGGAACCAGGCCGGCGGCATCTCGCGCCTGTACGACCTTGCGACAGACCCGGGCCGGACGGTGAACCTTGGCCCGCAGCCAGGCTACTCGGTGTTCAACAGCTACCTGCTGGACGCACAGGTCTACGCCCCGAACACAGCTCTGGGTGTCTGGGGCGAGCTGGGTGAAGGCCCCGCCACGACGTTTGAGGCGTTGAACGCAAGCCCCGAGTCTGTGACCATCCATGTCGTCTCGCCGTACTACTGCGAGCAGGTCGACGCCCCCGGCGGCACGTGCTTCCTCAACGACGTGCGGGCCGAAAGCTGGACGACGGTATACCCCGGGGGGTTCGTCAACTTCGAACGCCGGATCATCACGAGCACGACCGCTCACACGCTCGCCAACGCGGCCCCGGCGTCTGTCGACCTCTGCCTGTGCGCGACTCTGAACGGAATCTTCGACGGCGTGCCGTCTGACACGTCGTTCCCGAGCCCCGACGACCTCCACGCCGGAAACGGCAGTGAGCGATGGTGGGGCCAGTACCAGAACGGGAGCGGCCCCGGCCAGAGCCTGAGCGTCCTCGAGGTGGCTTACCAGAACAACTCGTTCGGGATGAACTTCACCGACATGCGCCTGATCATGGGTACCGCCTATCTGCGCAGCCACATCACACCGCGCACCGAAAACACCTCGAGCCTGGCGGCGAACACCGTCTACATCGCTCGTTATCGCGGTTGGCTGAGCTCTTTCGTCAACTCGGCCAGCGCCGGCGCGATGCTCGCGGACTACAGGCAGCCTGCGCTGACCGTGAGCGTGGGAAGCCTCCGGACCACCGACACCGAGCTCGGCACGACCGGAATGGTTGCAGGCTTCAACCCGGGCACGGGCCGCTACGTCGTCGCTCCGAACGGGGCCAACCAGGTCCAGGCTCAGCTCGGCTTCCCGTCGGGAGTCACCGTGCGGTACCGGCCCTCGTTCAAGGTCGTGGGCTGGCGCAGCGGTCCGCTCGTGGTGCGCTGGGGTGGAGTGGTGCTGAAGTCCGGGGTCGATTACCGGTCCAGCATTGACAGCACGGGTGCTCTGCGGGTGAGCCTCTTGTTCGACGTCGTCGCCGGGAGTCCGGCTCCCGGGCAGCGCACCAACGCTGTCTTGAGCATCTCGCCCGTCTGACGCGGTCCTGGGACCGGTGTCCCGGCCTCCTCGGTCGCGCGCCTGGCCCGGCACCCCGATCGCCCATTTATGGCGTGGATCGTGCGGGGCCAAGATTGAGGTTCGGACACATCATTGAGTGAACACGCGGTCGGCGACCGGTCAAATGGTGTCGGGCTCACGCTGACAGGACCCGCTCCCATGCCCGCTGCCAGGGCGGATCGGCTGCTGGTCGCGAACCTGCTCAACGACCTGGACGGTCTCGCGGCCCTGCTGCGCGATGAACTCGCCCGGGAGTCGTGGCTGAACTCGTTCCTCCTGGCCGCCGGGATGAACCAGATCGTCGAGGACCATCTCCACCAGAGCGCGATCTCCCTGGGCAGGGTCGCCCGGCACATGCGGCGAATCGGACCACCGCCGTTCGGCCACATGGCCGCGGCCGGTGTTCGCGCGGCCGACCTGTCCTTCGGGGCGGCCCGCAACCTCGCGTCAAGCGAGCGGCGCTCGGTGGAATGGCAGCGTCTGGCCGCATCGCTGGTGGGTGGGCTGGCGGATGCGGTCGCCGCGGGGCCGTCATCGCGCAGCACGCAGGCGCTGCTGGATTCCGGGGAGACACTAATCAGTGGTATCACCCGGCTCCCGACCAGGCTGCGGCGCTCGGTCATCCGCCTCCCAAGTTGCTTTCGCAACTTCGACCAGCGGCCGGACGACCTCGAGAGCCTCACGCGAGAGTTCGGCTCGAAGTGGCCCGACCGCGAGCGGCAGATCGGCGTGATCGGCGTCAGGACATCCGGGAGCTACACGGCTCCGCTGCACGGCGCCTACCTGCGAGCGATGGGCTATGCAAGCGTTCGCGTCCTCACCTTTCGACCGGGACAGCGCTGGCGGCGGGGCGAGCTCGACGTGATGGCGAGTTTGACCCGGTCCGGCGCCCTTGCGCTCATCACCGACGATGCGCCGAAGTCAGGCGGATCCGTCGAGAAGACCGCCCTGGAGCTCGAGAGGCTCGGATTCGCCCGGCGATCGATCGTCCTTCTCCTTCAGATGCCGGCCGACATGCCTACCCTACCGCCGCGGCTTCAGAAGTACGCGGCGGTGGTCATGCCGTGGCAGGAGTGGTCTGTACAGCGGCGCCTTCGCCCCGAGGCGGTGAGAGAGGCCCTAGCCGAAATGCTTGCTACCACCGACGAGGTCCGGTCGGTCGAGCCGGTGCCGCCGGCGGAGCAGGGTCCTCGACGCGGCCACCTGCGCGCGCGCTTCGAGGTGGTGCTTCGCGACCGGTCGACCTCGAACACCTACGTGCGCGAAGTCCATGTCAAGGGCGCCGGGCTGGGCTACTTCGGCGACCATGCGCTCGCGGTGGCCGGCCGCGTACGAGGCTTTCTGCCCGCGGTGATCGGGTTGAGGGATGGGCTTCTCTACCGCTGGTGGCTGCCAGAGGATTCACGAGTCGCGACCGTTGATGCAAGACCTGATGGGTTGGTCGCACGCGCCGTCGTCGACTACGCGCTGGATCGCGCCCACGCGCTGCCGGTCAGCGAGGACGTCAGCCTCCGCCTGCTCGACCGCGGCGCCGTCTGGCAGCGGGCCGCCGACATCCTGTCGAGGGCCTACGGGCGGGCGGGCCAGCTGGTCAGGCCGCTCTCGCACCCGCTGGCCAAGGAGCTCCTGCGGGTGACGAGGCCATCCGTCGTCGACGGCAACACGGACGTCGGCACCTGGTTCGCGCGCGCCAGCTCCGCGGAGCTGCAGAAGGTGGGCTTCGACGAGCACGCGTTCGACAGCCTCGACGTCTACTGCTATGACCACCTCTTCGACGTCGCGGGCCTGGCCGCCGGCTCATCCGATCCCGCCCTGGCGGAGGCCGTGAGGAGGGCCTATGAGCAGCGCACCGGGAGGAAGATCGACCCCGAGCGCTGGCTGCTGTACCGGCTGGTTCACGTTTCCGAGCGACATCGGGACGCGCCCGAGCGCGTCGAGGCCGAGCGGGAGCTCGCGCGGGAGATGCAGGAGTACTACCGCTCCACGGTCCTGGCCGGTGTCCCGAAGGCGGCGCAAGGGCCGCTTTGCGTCTTCGACCTCGACTGGACTCTCGAGATGCGCGACCTCGGGTTTCCAGCCATCACGCCCGCGGGCGTCTTCGCGCTGCGTGCCCTCGCGGATCATGGCTATCGAGTCGCGATCGCCTCCGGGCGTTCGGTTGACGAGGTCATCGAGCGCTGCCGCGCGTATGGGCTGGCCGGGGGGGTCGCGGAGTACGGCGCGGCTTCATTTGACAGTGGCACCGGACGCGTCCGCCGGCATCTGTCGCCGGAAGACCGGGAGTGCCTTGACCTGTTGCGTGGTGAGGTGGTCAAAGCCGATTCGACCCGGCTTGACACCGACTATCGCCTCGCAGTCAGGGCCTACCGCTTCGACGCGTCAGGCCGGCGGCGTGGTCTCGAGGCGGAGGCGATCGCGTCGGTCCTCGAGTCCTCCGGGTTGAGCGGCCGGGTACGTGCGATCAAGGGCGCGTACCAGACGGATTTCATGGTCAACGCCATCGACAAGGGCGTCGGGCTTAGGGCGTTGGCGCACGACCTCGGAATCCGGCCCGGCGACGATGGCAACCTGCTGGCGCTTGCGGTTGGTGATTCCGCCGAAGACATCCCGATGATGCGACTGGCGCGGCGCGCGATGGCCCCAGCCAACTCGGAACCCGCCGTGAGGACCGCAGGAATCCGAATCCTTCGCGAGAGCGGCCCTCGCGGAGTTGCCCGGGCTGTCGCCGAGCTGATCGGTCACTCCCCAGGCGGCTGCGTCACGTGCGGGTCGAACCATCTGTCGGCACGGTCGCGGTTGCTCCTCGCGGCGCTGTCGGCGCAAGACGCAAAGGGACTTGGCAAAGTCCTGCAAGCTTTCCGGTTGAGCGTGCGCCTGGCCGGGACCGCTTAGCGCGCCGCGCTCGCGGGACTGCACCGAGAGGGTGCCCGCCATGTCCCGCATTGATGTGTCATCGCACCCATCAAAACCCTGGGCGTCCGTGCACCGGCCAAGGACATGCCCAGACCATTGTCCTTATCGCTTCGGCATCGCCCATTGCCCGGCGGCCCGCCGGAACCGAGACTCAACTCATCAGCATCACCCCGGGCTTCATCAGCCTTTAACCGGAGCACTCCCAATGAAATCTGCACGCATCGACGGCAATGGATCGGGCAACCACTTGAACGGCGCGAACGGGCACCGTCCCGAAGGGCACCGGACCAAGGTGGGCGTCATCGGCTGTGGCTACTGGGGGCCGCAGCTCATCCGGAACCTGCACGAGATGCCGAGCGCGGAGCTGGTCGGCGTCGCCGACACCAAGCCGGACCGGCTCGAGTTCGTGCGGCGGCACTATCCGGAGGTGAAGCTGTTCAGCGACCACACCAAGCTGCTCGAAAGCGACGTCGAGGCTGTGGTGATCTCCACGCCGATCCACACCCACTACATGCTGGCCAAAGAGGCTCTTACGGCCGGCAAGCACGTCATGGTCGAGAAGCCGCTGGCGGCCAGCGTCAGCGAGGCCGCCGACCTGATCAACCTTGCGCGGTCCCGCAATCTCCTGGTCATGGTCGGGCACACATTCCTGTACAACCCGGCGGTGCAGGAGCTGCGCCGCCTGGTTGGAGATGGCGAGCTCGGGCGCATCTACTACGTCGACGCGGCGCGCCTCAACCTCGGCCTGTTCCAGCGCCGGGCGAACGTGATCTGGGACCTTGCCCCCCACGACATCTCGATCCTGATGTACGTGCTCGGGATGAGCCCGATCGCGGTCAGCGCCCGAGGCAGCGCATGCGTCCAGGACGACGTCCACGACGTCGCGTACCTCGAGCTGCTCTTCGACAGCGGCGTCAGCGCTCACGTCCACGTCAGCTGGCTCGATCCCGCCAAGGTGCGTCGAATCACCGTCGTGGGCGATCGCAAGATGGCCGTTTACAACGACGTGTCGCTCTCCGAGAAGATTCGGGTTTACGACACAGGTGTCGAGTCTCCGATCACCAACAACTTCGGTGAGTTCCAGATGTCGTACCGCCACGGCCAGGTCACGATCCCCTACATCACGTGGCAGGAGCCCCTGCGGCTCGAGTGCGAGCACTTCGTCGATTGCGTCAGGACCGGCGCAGACTCGCGCACCGACGGCGTGCAGGGCCTTGCCGTGGTCTCGGTGCTCGAGGCGGCAAGCGACTCTCTGGCGCACGGCGGAAGGCGCGTTCCGATCGAGCTGCCATCGCTCACGCCTGCGGCCACCACACCGGTCCGCGCCTCTTCCATCGACCTGCGGACGCCGACCCAGATCGGGCTCGCCTCAGCCTCCTGAACGACAAGTGCCGGCCGAAAGGCCGGCACCATCCCGCCCGAGTTCTGCGCCACGAGGTTGCCCGCCGGTTAGGTTAGGTGCGACCCGTGGTTATGCCTAGCACTTCGAGTCCACGGCCAGCGACGAGGCGGTATCAGATCTCGATCAGCGAGGCAGTCGACTTCGCCTGGTCCGCTTACCGGAGACGCTGGCGCCTGCTCACCGGCGTCCTGCTCGCGATGCTCGGCGCCTGGGTCGCGCTCGAAGTCATCGTGGTCACGACTCAACGCTTGGGGATCCTCGCGTGGGCTCTTGCGCACATCGCTTTCTTTTTCTGTTTCGCCGGCATGGAGGTCGGCCTGTTGCGGATCAGCCTCGCGCTCCAGGACGGTCGGAACCCGAGGTTTGCGGATGCGTTCAAGCACTTCAACCTGGGCCCTGGCTTCCTGGCAGGCCAGCTGCTCTACCTGGCGATGGTCCTAGCGGGCCTCGTGCTCTTGATCGTCCCGGGTATCTTCATCGCGGCGCGCCTTGCCCTCTTCGGCTTCCAGATCGCTGCGGGCGAAGGCGGTGTGCTCAGAGGCCTCAAGCTGAGCGCGGATCTGACCCGGGGCGCAACCACTCGACTGGCGGCGACCCTCATCACACTTTTCGTGTTCAACCTGCTCGGTGCGGCGTTGCTCGGGGTCGGGCTCTTCGTCACCGTCCCCATCTCGGTGCTGATGATGGCGTCGATCGATCGCCAGCTGAGCGCCACCGCTCCGATCGTGGACGTGGGTTGAGCAATTCCGACAGCGGTCGTGTGCTCCACCTTTGTCGTGGGTGACGGTGCCAGAACCGCCGATTTCAAATGGCGGATTCAATCGGTCGACGCAACGTTGGCCGACTTGGACGCGTCAGAGAGTAGACGTTCCAAGGCTTGACTGGGCCGAAGCCAGCCCAGGGTTTTGCGTGGGCGGCGGTTCATCTGAGCTGAGACGAAGGCTAGGTAGTCAGGCCCGTATCGGCTGAGGTCCTGGCCTTTGGGAAAGTACTGGCGGAGCAGACCGTTGGTGTTCTCATTGGAGCCGCGCTGCCAGGGACTGTGAGGGTCGCAGAAGTAAACCTCAAGTCCAGTCGCAATCTTCAGCTGCATGTGATTGGCCATCTCGTGGCCCTGGTCCCAAGTAAGTGATCGGCGAAGCGTCTTCGGTAGTTCTTGAGCCGCGGCGGTAATAGCTCTCTCAACCTCATCTGCACCGCGCCCGTTGGGCAGGTGCAGAAGGATGACGTACCGGCTCGAGCGTTCGACCAGCGTGCCGATCGCTGACTTCTTGTTCTTGCCCGTCAGCAGGTCGCCCTCCCAGTGGCCGGGGATCGCCCTGTCCTCGACCTCGGGTGGGCGCTCACTGATCATCACCATGTTGGGG
This sequence comes from Candidatus Dormiibacterota bacterium, assembly GCA_036783075.1. Taxonomy (GTDB): domain Bacteria; phylum Chloroflexota; class Dormibacteria; order Dormibacterales; family Dormibacteraceae; genus Palsa-870. The sequence continues at coordinate 7,074 of DAIPXW010000032.1, forward strand.
ATCCGGCCGCGTCGCTCGGCGACCTTGCGCCTCGGCTTTCGCAGGGCTCGCCCGGTGCGGAGGCAGACCGCCAACTCCCGGCGGAGGGCGCCTCTGCCTTGAACGTAGATCGCCTGATAGATGGCTTCGTGTGACACCCACATCTCTGGCCGGTCCGGAAACTCTTCGCGCAGCTCGGCCGAGATCTGCTCTGGACTCAACCTCTCCTTCAGTTTGAACTGCACCAGCTCGCGCAACTCGGAGTTGACCGCCAGCTTCGCGACTTTGGGCCGGGCCGCTCTCCGCTGGGCACGCTCCTGAGCTAGGCTCGGCCGATATTCCCAAGGCTGGGTCCGCTGCCGGCCGGGCCGGCGTTGCCTCAGTGTGCTGCGCGTTCGGTAGCTCTGGTCTCTCATGTTCCGGCGCAGCTCGCGGAGAACCGTCGAGGGCGCCCGGCCTAGCCGCCTGGCGATTGCCCGAATGCTCTCCTCACGCTCAATCCCGGCGTGGATGTCCTCTCGTTCCTCCAGTGACAGGTAGCGCTGTCGCGATTGTGCTGGGACGTTGGATGGCATGATGCCGCCAGCCTGCACAAACCAGCCTGTCGCCGTGTGCCTCCGGACGCCCGCTGCCGCCGCCGCTGCGGAGCAAGCCAGGCCGGCTCTGATTTGAGTCCAGAACAGGTGCTGTCTCTTGCGGTCCTGTAATCGCATGCAACAACCTCCCTAGGGATGGGTGTTGCGTCGACTCCTTGAACCCAAGAATACGAAACTGGTCGGGGCGAGGGATTTGAACCCGGGGCCTCACGGTCCCGAACCGTGTCGGTGGCGTGTCCTGCCGTTTCCGACCGGCTCCTTCAGTGTCCGCCTAAACTCAATCGCCGAACTCGTCGTGTCCTCTTGTGTCCTCTGAGGTCCGCGTGGTTCCGCGATTCTGTGCCCCGGCTGGTGCCCCGGCGCGTGCCTCAAAAGGCAGGCTAGCGACCACCTCGCACATTAGGAAGTGTCATTTACGGGGGGCACGTGTTGACCCCTTCTGAGTGCATTGACCGCGTGGGCCTCAGTTTCCGTAACGCGAACCAACCTTGCATCGTGGGAAGTTCGATCTCGTTGGCCTAACGGCCATGCACAGCAAGCTCGCCGGCTAGGTCGACAGCCGGATATGCAGCCCGATTAGGACGGGTGGCCGGCCTCGCAGCGCCCTCGGCGCTTCTGGAAGTCTGCGTACGGGAGTAACTCAACCGGCTTGCAACCGTTGAATCTGCAAGCGATGTCTGCGGCCCGCACCGTGACGCAGTTCGTGGCTCTGGTCAGCCTCGCCGCCGGCGTGGCTGGTTGCGGAGAGGTGGTCGGCCAACCGGGGCCGGTCCTGCCAGCTCATACGCAGTCCTTCCCGACTGAAACCGCCTCACCGCTGCCTGCCGGGGTGGATGCGACGACTGGACTGGAGCAGAGGCCGATGAGGCCGCCGACGGTGCCACCAAATGCGGCAGAGCCGTCAGGTTCAGCGCCACCTGGGTGTGCCAGCACAGCCCCATGTGAGGTCTGTACCGCTTCCTCGATCGTTGATCTGGGCTCGGTGCTGCCGAACTATGGAGCGGGCGTCGGGCCCGTCTACCTGTCGGGACAGGACAGCTGGTACTCCGCCGGCCAGGTGGTCGTCCTCATGGTGGACTCCAAGTATTCCGGGCCCCTGCTGGTGCGGCCGTTTCAGTTGGAGGGTGACGGAATATCGACGGTCACTCTCGCGGATCTTCCCTCGACTGATGTAGTCAAGCAGGAGCCCCATGTGACCGCGGTTCCCGCTGTCCACACGACGGGAGGCGGCCTGTATTTAGGGCCCGTGGCGCGCACTTCCTCGTGGAGAGAATGGAACGGATTGCTCAGCACCGACAGCCCGGGCTGCTTTGGCCTTCAGGTGGACGGAGACGTCTTCACCGAGTTCATCTTGTTCGTGGTCAACCCAGGAACATCACCAGGCGGCTGAGCCGCAGCGCGTCCCATCAGCTTCGCGGCCGGCGCGGACCACGTTGAGGGTGTGTCAGTGATAAGAGCCTCGTCGCTGCGGTGCCGTCCTCCTCCACCTCATCTCGTAGAGGCTGTCTGTCCATGGTGGCCCTCGGTGGACTCGAACCACCTGCCTCCTCGGTACTTTGGCCAGATCACGGCGCGTCAGCCGCCGACCGTGACCAGGCCCGCCTCGTAAGCCGCGACGACCGCCTGCACGCGATTGCCCACCCGCAGCTTGTCGAGGATGTGGCCCACATGTGTCTTCACCGTCGCCTCGCTCACGAACAGCTTGTCCGCGATCTCGAGGTTGCCGAGCCCGCGGGCCATCTGGCGCAGCACGTCCGCCTCGCGGTCGGTGAGCGACGCGATGTCGCGCTGCAGTGCGGCCGAGCCGCGGCGCGCCGCGTAGCGCTCGATCAACCGCCGCGTGATCGACGGCGCCAGCAGCGCGTCGCCGGTGGTGACGAGGCGTACCGCTGCGATGAGCTGATCCGGAGTCACGTCCTTCAACAAGAACCCGCATGCCCCCGCCTGCAGCGCCGAGTACACGTACTCGTCCAGATCGAAGGTCGTCAGCATGACGACGCGACAGCCGGCGGCACCCGCGAGGATACGGCGCGTCGCCTCGAGGCCGTCCATGCGCGGCATGCGGACGTCCATCAGCACCACGTCCGGCCGCAGCCGCTGCGCCGAGGTGACGGCCTGCTCGCCGTCGGCCGCCTCGCCGGCGACCTCGAAGTCCGCCTCCGATTCGAGCACCAGGCGAAATCCCGCGCGCACGAGCGCCTGGTCGTCGACGATGAGGATCCGCGTGCTCAAGCGCTTGCATCCAGCGGCAGGTGGGCACGCACATCGTAACCGCCGCCCGAGCGCGGGCCCGCCGAGATGCTGCCGCCGAACAGCGCAACCCGCTCGCGCATGCCCGCTAGTCCGCGCCCCACGCCGTCCGCCGGCGCGGCGACCATGCCCTCGTCAGACACGTCGATGTCGATGCCGTCGGCGCCGTACCGAATCACCGCCGCTGTCGGCGCGCCGCCCGCGTACTTGAGCGCGTTGGTCAGCGCCTCCTGGACGATGCGGTAGGCCGCGACGCCGACGCCTGGCGGCAGCGCCCTCGACTCGCCTTCGATGCGCAGCTCAACCGGCAGCCCGGCCTCGCGCACTCGCGCGACCAGCGCCTCGACCCGATCCAGGCCCTGCTCCGGAGAGAGCGGGGCGGTCTCGCCGTTTTCGTGCAGGACGCCGAGCAGCCGCCGCAGCTCGGCCATCGCCTCGTGACCGCTGGCCTCGACTGCGAGCAACGATTCTCGCGCCGCATCGGGCTTATCCGCCATGACATGGCGCGCGGCGCCGGCCTGCACGACCATCACGCCCACGCTGTGCGCGATGACGTCGTGCAGCTCGCGCGCGATGTGCCGTCGCTCGTTTTCGGCCGCGGCCTTCACGGCTGCGTCGTGCTCCCGCTGTAGCTGATCCGCACGTTCGCGCTGCTGGTTCACGAGCGCCTGCCGGCTCGCGATCACGCGCCCCGCGAGAAACGCCGAGCCGATCAATAGGAACGGCGCCAGGAAGCCGGGGATTGGCAGCTGCGTGTAGCTGCCGCGACCGAACTCGAGCGAGATCCCGAGGGCAACCACCGCCACGACCAGCCCACCGATCAGCGGGTGGCGTGGGTCGAGGCCGACCGACACCGCGGCGATCAAACCGCCGAGCAGCGACGCGAGGTTGCTGGCGTCACCCGCGATGCTGAACCCGCCGAGCGCGACGAGCATCACCGGGATCGGCCACCTGCGGCGAACGATGAGCGGCGCGGTGCACAGCAGCACCGCGGGCGAAAACGCCTGCGAGTCAGTCCCAGATCCTTCGGCGACCGCGGTCAGGCTCAGCCCGACGGCAAGTGCGGCATCGAGCCAGCCGATATCGAGCCAACGCCACAAATGTACGAGGCGGGCCACGACGCGACTGTAGTCGTCAGGCGCCGCTCCTGCATCAGCCGAAAGGATGAGAAGAATTCACGCCCTGGGCTGACGACCACGGCATGCCTTCGAATCCACGCTTGACTCACCGAACACCGGACAGGAGAAATGCTGATGACAACACCGCTGATCGAGCTTCAACAGGTGCGTAAGGCATACAACGGCCGCCAGGAGTCGGTCGCCCTCGATGCCATTTCGCTGACCGTTCCGGCGGGCCAGGCCGCGTGCGTGATGGGCCCGTCCGGCAGCGGCAAGTCGACACTGCTCAATCTGGTCGGCGGCCTCGACCGGCCGTCGGCGGGGACGATCCGCATTGGTGGTGAGGACCTCGGCCGGATGGGCGATCCAGAGC
>DAIPXW010000033.1:0-11314 GCA_036783075.1 Candidatus Dormiibacterota bacterium
CATGGAGCCCGGACGGGGCGCGGTCGGTGGTGATGAAGCACCTGGGTACCCCGACGGAAAGCTACCTCCTGGATCGGGACGGCTCGCTGACGCGGCTCCTTCCAACAGCGTTGCGCGTCCACCCGGCGGAGTGGTTGGACGCGGGCATCCTGGTGACCACCGACATGGGTCGTGACTTCCTGGGGCTGGCGCTCGTGCTCCCCGACCGGCCCGCCGACGTGGCCCGGTGGCTGGTGGCCGAGGATCACGACGTGGAAGGGGTCGTGGTCGACCCGGCAGGAAAGAAAGCCGCCGTCATCCTGAACGCGGGGATTTACGACGGCATCCGCATCATCGACCTCGAAACAGGCGGCGCCCTCGACCACGTCGTCTTGCCGCCGGGCGTAACGACCGCGGACCACACCGGCGACCAGGGTTATCACGTCAGCTGGAGCGAGGACGGCGCGCGATTGTTCGTAAGCTGGGAACGGCCGAACCAACCGGCGGAGATCTATGAATGGCCGGGTGGCGCCCGCTGGACTTTCACGATGGAGCTCGCCGGCGAGCTCGCCGCTCCCGTCGAGGTCAGCTACCCGAGTTTCGACGGCCTCGACATACCGGCTGTGCTCTATCGGGTCGATGAGCAGCCTCGGCCGACCGTCGTCCAGTTCCACGGGGGACCGGAGGGCCAGAGCCGCGGCGGGTACCTGCCGCTCGCGCACCTCCTCAACGCGATCGGTGTCAACCTCTTTCTCCCCAACGTGCGCGGATCGACGGGGTACGGAATCCACTTCCAGAGCCTCGACGACAAGACCCTCCGTTGGGACGGCGTCAAAGACGGCTGTGAAGCCGCCCGCCACCTGAAACAGAAAGGAATCGCCACGACGACGGCTGCGATGGGCGGCTCCTACGGTGGGTTCATGACCCTGGCGGCGCTGGTCGAAGACCCCGATCTATGGAACGCCGGCGTCGACGTGGTCGGGATCGCCGACTGGCACACGTTCTTCCGGAACATGCCGCCCTGGCGGGGCGTTTTGCGGATCAACGAGTACGGCGACCCCAACGGCCCAGAGGCGGAATTTCTGAGGCGGATAAGCCCGGTTCATCGAGCCGGCGCGATCAAGGCGCCACTGCTCGTGATCCACGGCCGCAACGATCCGCGGGTGCCTGTCGGCGAGAGCGTCCAGATCGCTGGAGCCGTGCGGAACTCCGAGCTGCTCGTATTCGAGGACGAAGGCCACGGAATCGCCACACTGGCCAACCAGGTGACGGCCAACCGCCGCATCCTGGAGTTCCTCGCCGCGCACCTCTTCTAGACCGGGGCCTTCTCCTGCCGGTTCAGCTTCACGTGCTGGGCGGCTGTCCTGGCCCACCGCCCGCGCCGGACTCCGCAATCGCTTCTGCGATGGTGACGAGATCGCCTCGCGTCAAGCTGAGAGTTGCGCCCGCGATCCATCCATCGACCTGCTCCGCGGTGCGTGCTCCCACGATCGCCCCCGTCACCCCGGGCCAGGACAGCGTCCAGGCGACGGCAACCGCCGCGACGGTCGTCGCGTGCGTGACCGCGATAGGTCGCAGTGCGTCTCGGAGCGCGAGGTTGCGCTCGAGCCTTGGTGACCGGAATTCCGTGTGGTCGCGGCGCCAATCGCCCGGGTCGAATGTTCCGACATGGGCGGCTGTGAACGAGTCGGTGAGGAGGCCCACTTGCATGGGGCTGTAAACGATCACACCCGTGTCGCGGGCCGCGCACCACTGGATCAGGCCGCCGGCCGACTCGCGCGCGATCAGCGAAAACGGCGTCTGCAGAGACTCGACATGTCCGACGGACTCGCAGCGCTCGAGCAGCTCCAGGTCGAAGTTGCAGACGCCCGCGGCGCGGATCTTCCCCTCCTCCCTCAGCCGCAGCAGCTCGCCCCACGACTCCTCGACGGGCACGCCCGTGTTGTTGTCCGGCCAGTGAAACTGGAGAAGGTCGATCGCCTCAAGTCCGAGCCTGCGCAAAGAGGCCTCGCAGCCGGCCCGGATGGAAGCGGGGCGCAGGTCGGAGCGAGGCGAGACGTCGGGGCTGTCCCACAGGCGCCCGCACTTGGTGAAGACGAGCGGTCGCTCGCCTCGCACGCGCTTCAAAGCCGCGCCCACGAGCTCCTCGGAGTGGCCGTTTCCATAGATGGGCGCGGTGTCGACCCAGCTGACGCCGAGCTCGAATGCCCGCAGCATGGCCGCGATCGATTGTTCATCGCGCTCGGCCGTGCCGTGGTACTCAAAGCCAGGCCCGCCGATCGCCCACGCGCCGAAGCCGGCGCGGCTGATCGACAAGGCGCTCCTACCCAGCCGGCGGGTCGCGCGGGTCAACCCGGGCCCCCGTCCGCCGTCGCCCGCCTCACGTCGCTGATCCTAATGCTCTCCCCTGGAGGGATTGGGCGTTCTGAACGGGTGGTAAAATCCGCCACCTGAGGGGGCTCGACGGCACCGGGTTGAAATCCGTCGCTGAGGCCGCCGCCCACTCTCGGTCACTCCCGAGTAGCTCAGTTGGTAGAGCGTCTGACTGTTAATCAGAATGTCGCAGGTTCGAGCCCTGCCTCGGGAGCCATGAATACAAAACGGAGCATCTGACTACTCCGGCCAGGTAGAGCAGAACTGCTAGGGGTGATGAGCTAGAACAGGCCTCGCCAGTCGAACAAACGCATCACGGTGAAGGTCGGGCGAAGCCTGAATCCGGTGAGTGACCACCTTGGTACTCCACGCCGGCCATGTCAGCCAATACGTGCTCCCTCCATGCGTCAGAGAGCGAGCCCTTGGAGGCGGGGGCCGTGGAGGCGGGCTCGATGCGCGAATCCCTCCAGCCGCACCGGCAGCCGAGTCTCACCTTCCCGTCCCAGGCGGCGACCGCGAGTCCCTCGTCGTCCTCATACTTCCGGCCCAGGACGGTCTGGATCACCGGCCTGTGTTTCGCTCGTCGCAGGGCGTGCATGCGAGGCGATGGCCCTGAGCCGTTCCCCGCCCGCGGTGCCCGCAGCCCCGCGATGAGCGTCTCGAACAACGAGTAAAGGTCTTCATTGGATTCTCCCAGCGCGAGCTGGCCCGACTCAATCCGGTTCCAGACCGCCTCGAGGTCTGCAGCCAGCAGATCGAGGTCACGAGCCTGCTCCGGAACGGGAACGCCTGTCACGTTTGCCTTCGCCGGCGCAAGCGCCTCTGGCACCCAGCGCTGGCCGTCCCAGTAGAACCTCGGGGTATTCGGTACACGAACGCGTGTAGCGAAACCCTCCTCAGCCATAAGCGCCTCTGGCACCCAGCGTTCACCGTCCCAGTAGTACTTGCCATCCGACGACAGTTGGCCAGGCCGCCGCGGTTCTTGGGGGATCGGCGCCCATGTCCCGTCCCAGTAGAACCTGCCGTCTGGCGATACCAGCGGGCGCGGAGGCGGCGGCGCGCTCACGGCAGCAAGATTTGGCTGGGTTGGAACGTCGGCGACGCCGCCGCGGCCGCGTCGCTGGACGAGCTCAGACGAGCCGAGCCTGGTGCCGGTGAGCGCCTTTGTCTGCGGTCCTCGGTTGGCGGTGAACCTGGCGACCGCCGCGATCAGGTCGCTCAGCCGAAATGGCTTGATCATCACCTCATCGGCGCCGGCCGCCAGGTACCGGTCGCGATCGGCCTCCACCAAGATCGCGCTCGCGATCACGATCGCGATGCCGGGCCTCTGCGCCTTGATCCGGCGCATCGCCTCAGAGCCGCTCATGCGCGGCATCGCTAGGTCCATCAGGATCACGTCCGGTGAGTTAGCCAGGGCCAGCGACACCGCCTCCAGCCCATCCGAGGCGATGAACACCTCGTACCCCGCCTTTTCGAGCACCCGCCGGCACAGGCGCTGAGCGACCCCGTTGTCGTCGGCGATGAGCACGGTCGCGCGACGGCCGTCGCCGCCAATGTCATACACGCTCACGAGGATTCCAACGCGGCGACTACGAGCCCCTTGCGCGGATCACTGGAGAGCTGGACGATGAAGCTTCGATACGAGGAGGTGCTCCGGCAAGTGGGACGGCTGGTCTACTTCCCGCGCTGAGCCCATCTCGGTGCCCGCTTTGTGCCACGAGCCTTCACGACTCGGCGTTTGGCGGGCCTCCTCACTGCTCCGCCGATCATGACGGCTTGAGTCTAGGACCGAGCAGGTGCTAGCGATGCGTGAACGGAGGTTGATGGAAGTCGGCCACCCGGCACGGCCGGCCGTCCAGCGCGACCTCGCTGAACTGGAACAGGATCGCCGCCGTCGGCGCGAAGACCTGGACGCGCCTGAATTTCAGCGAAAACTCATTGGAGGCGCCAGGCTCGGCCGATGCTACGGCCGCACGCAGCTCGGTAAGACGGATCGGCATGAGCTCCTTCACCTCCGACTTCGAAGGTCGGAGCTCGGCGAGACGGGCCACGCTCCAGATCACGACGGGAGACATGGTGAAGCCGGATCGCGTGTCGAAATCGTCCAGCTTTCCGAGGACGTCGCCACGGTCGACCACGAGACCCAGCTCCTCGTGCAGCTCGCGCATCGCGCACTCCACGGCCGTCTCGCCGGCGTTCAGCTTTCCACCCGGCAGCGCCATCTGGCCCGCGTGTCGTGACATACCCAGCGTCCGCTGAAAGATCGGCACGCACGGCTTTCCGCCGTCCTCCATGACGACGAGCGCCACCGCGGCCGGGGTCAGCGGGCTGGGCGAGAGCACCCGCTCGAAATCGCGCAGATTGCGGGCGACGACGTTGCGCAGGGACGAGGAGCTCAGGCTGTCAGCCTACGAAAATGCGGATCGGCGGCGACCGGAGAACGTCAGGTGGCAGAGGAGGTTGCGCGGTCGTGGCCGCCCATCGTGAGCAGGAACGCGCTGTCCTCGATGCCCGTCACCATGTGCTTGAGGTTGGGGGCGAGCGCGGTGAGGTCACCGCGCGCCATCTCGATGTCCCGTCCATCGACAGAGACTCTGATCCGGCCCTCCAGGACGCGCAGCATTATCGGTCTGGCCGTCCGGTGCTCCGCCAGATGGCCGCCCTTCGGCAGAGCGATCAGCACCGCGCCCAATCCAGGGCGATTGACGATGGTGGCGGAGGCGTGGTCGTTGCGCCTGTATGAGTCGGAGCCACGGAGCGCGTTCAACTCGGACTCCAGGTTCACAGTTATCACCGGAGTGGAGATCCTGCCGGCAGGCCTCCCGTGAGAGGGGCGCTCTGGTGGGCGGCGCTCGGTCATGACTTCGCTCCTTGTGAGCCCAGTCCGGCCTGTTCCGGCCCAAGGACCTCTATCAGGTCGGCAACGGGAGATGCTCTGCCATGCGCGATCCGCCCCATCCGGGACGGCTTTGGGTTCTTGCGCAACACCCATGCTTCGGTCGGAAGGCGTCCCGCTGCTGAAACGAAGAACTGGCTCGCGCGCGAAGCCTGCGCCGCCGCTTCAAGTCGATCGGCAAGCAGCGGACCGTCGCGGCCGGCTGCCGGCAAAGCGCGGATCCGCGCGACAAGCACCGCCTCCGCGTGGCGCTGCTCTCCGAGCACCTTGAGCAGCGTTGAGGCCACCAGGTGCACCCGTCCCATGTCCGAGTCGGTGAGTCGGAGCGCAAAAGTCGAGAGCGTTTCAGCCAACCTGCTCACACCGGCAGGGTCCAGGCCCACCGGTGGGCTCGCTCGGCGTTCGGTCGAGATGAGTTGCAGCAGGACCCGCTCCTCCGCGTGCAGGCGTGGAACCAGGTCGCCGGCCAACAGGTGCACGAGGTCGGCCAAGGCTCCCGGCATGTCCTCCGACGACGAGGTGGCCAAGAAGCTTGCAGCGGCTTCGATCGGCTGCCAGAACCGTGCCAACCCGGCATCGCTTGCCAGGTTCGCCTCTTCTTCGCGGAGCAAGGACGTCACTGAAGGATGAGGGTGAGCAGCATGACCGCCGGTTCGATGGCAACGAGCGAGTGAGGAGTGCCGGCCGGCAAGTGGACCCAGAAACCGGGCCCGGCGGCGATCTCCTCGCCTCCAGCCGTGAAGCGCATGCGACCCGACAGAACCTGGACTAGAGCTGCATGAGACGCCCGGTGCTCCGTGAGCCCTTCCCCGACGTCGAAGCCGAAGACGGTCACGTTGAGCTGCTCGTCACGATGGATGACCCTGGACACCACCGCGCCGGGCTGGATGACGACCGTGGCTGCAGCATCGGCTATCGCTACGTATGGCATGAGCGCTCCTCGTCGGTTGGTTCTGCGGTGAACCTTACGCTCGCAACGGCACCCGTCCCAGGGCAGCGGAGACGAGCGGCGGCTTAGACTCCGCTGCGGGATCTGCGATGGAATCGATTCTGGAGGAGCTTCTCCGCCAGCACCGCGACGCCGAGGCGATGCTGGTCAAGCTCGCCGCCGGCCTCGCCCGGGTGCGCGGCGAGGGAGTGCGCGGCCAGTCCGTCATGGATGACCTGTCCGAGATCCGGCACGAGATCCAGGGGGAGGTACTCAGCCACTTCCGCGAGGAGGAGCTGGCTCTCTTCCCGGTGCTCGGGCGGCACATCGACAGCTCGGCCGGGCCGATCGCGATGATGATGGAGGAGCATGCACGGTTCCGCCAGCTCGAGCTCGAGTTCGAGGAGGCGCTCGCCTCGCTGGAAGCGGGCCTTCGAGATGACTGGGCGGAAAAGCTGTGCGGCGCCGGCGACGACATCGGCCGGCTGCTGCCTCCCCATATAGAGAAAGAAGAGCAGGTCCTGTTCCCGATGGCCGAGTCGATGCTGGGAGAGGGCGAATGGGCCGAGGTCCGCCGGCTCTGGACAGAAGCCCTTGCGGCTGCCGCGCAGCCCTGAGCCTGGAGATGACCGGGTTTGTGCGCGTTGCGAACCGGCACGGCTGGGAGGTCGAGGTGGTCGGTTCGGGTGGCGTGGTCGAAACGAAGACCCTCGCTTCTCGCGACGAAGCGCTCGCGTACGCGGAGTCGCTCGAGCCGGACTGGATCGAGATCGGTGACATCGTCGGCCTGGACAGCCCCGGCCAGCAGCACTCCTGGACGACCTTTCATCGGCTGAAGAACGGCTCGTACGCACCGAGCCTTCTCCGGTGGCAAGCCGGAAGGCAGGGTCGCAAAGCGACCAGAACTGACGACTGACCCGCTCGAGAAAGGCATCCAAGCCCTGGCCGCCGACCGGATCCACGGCGCGGGCTATCTCGCCCGCAAGGCCCTCGGCCTCATGGCACTTGCCGGCAAGAGCGATCGGCCCGAGCTCGGCAGGCGGCTGGGGAGCCTACGGCCGGAGATGCCGGCGATCGCGGGCGCCGTGTCCGAAGCGCTGGCGGCCGGCGACGTCCGCCTGGTGATTCGGCGCGCCGATGCCGAGAGGCGGCGGGTGGCGCGTGCCTCCATGAGGTCACTCGCGCGGCGCCGCGTCGCGACGATCTCGAACAGCTCGCTGGTCGCACGCGCCCTGGTCTATGCCGGCCCCCTGCGCGTTCAGGTGCTGGTGAACGGACCGGCCGATGAAGGCAACGCTCTTGTCGCCGATCTCCGGGCCGCGGGTCTGCGCGCCGATGCCGTGTCACTGGCCGACCTCGATGCCGAGATCGCGGTGGTGGGCTGCGACGCGGTTTTCGACGACGGCAGCTTCATCAACCGGCGCGGGACCGCCGCACTCGTGGACCGGTTCCCTACTCTCGTTCTGGTGGACCGCTGGAAGCGCGTGGGTGGCCCACGTCCCACCAGCTGGCCTCTCCCGGAGCTGTTCGAGCTCATCCCCGGCGACCAGGTGCACGCCCCGGCCTGACCGCGCTCGAGAAGGAGTCATCCCCTCGGGCAGCGGCCCGAGGGGATGAAGAGCGGTCTAATCCTTGCTGCCGCGCTCCTCGAGGTTACGCGCGTCGAATGGGCGCAGAAACTGCGCGGGCCGGAAGCTGAGGAAGCTCGGCGGAGCGATGTTGAAAGGCTGGCCGAGGCTGGCCGCCCGCCCGTTCATCGCCGCCGGGTTGGTGCTGTCGTCCCAACGACCCGTGTCGATCCGGTGAACCAGTGTCTGGAACGCACTGATCGTCTCGGCCGGTGTGAACGTGCAGTGGCCTGCTCGGTGGACGAACACCTGGCGTAGCAGGCTGCTGTCGCCGGCGCTCCGCACCACGCGGGCGTACGCGTTCTCGTCTGTAACCTCGACCAGGCCGTCGCCCGTGGTGTGCATCGTCAGCACGGGCATGTCGAGGTCGCCGTTGTAGGTGATGTACTTGGAAACGTAAGCAACGGCGCTCGGGTTGGCCGAAATCCGGTGAGCGTCGTTCAGCGTGTCCAGGTCCTTGTTCAAATCAAGGCCGGCCGCGGAGTACAGCGCTTTGACCTCGGCAAAATCCGTGGAGTGGGACAGCTGTACGCGGTAGTTGACGCCGGTGTTCCACGAGAAGTTCCCGCCGGCGCGGCTCTCCAGCTCAAAGCGGCCGAAGAAAGCGAAAGCGAAGTCGACCTGCGAGTCCCAGAGGAACTGATTTGCCTCTTGCGCCGCGAAGTCGGTTGGCGCGGGCTCCGCCGAAGCTGAGTCGAACCAGCCCGGGAGGTCTGCGAGAGCCCCGGACAGCGCGATGCGGGCTCTGCCCTGGGCTGTCCCCTGCGCCGCTGTGAGGGCGGCGCTCGCCGCCCCGAAGTTGGCCGAGGCGTCGGCGAGGGACGTGAAGTTGGTGAGCTTGAAAGCGCCCGGTGACTGAAGGGTCGCGAGCGCGAACTCCGAGTCGAGCCCCTGGTTCCAAACGCCCGGTCCGCCGGCCACGACACCGCACATGGGCAGCGCCGCGGTGAATCGGTTCGGGAAGAGCTGGACCAGCCCTGCGGTGATCATCCCGCCGAGCGAGTGTCCCCATGCGATCGTGCGGCTGGGATGGCCGACTTTGGCGTCGAACACGTCCAGGACCGCCATCTGGTCTTGAAACGCCTGCTGCAGCGCCCATCCGCTCGTGGCATAGGACGACCCGGCGAGCGCATACCCATGACTGAGCAGCCACGCTCCGGTGAGGGCGTCGCCCACGTCTGTCGCCGGGCTGGGACCGAAGGAGTAGCCGTGGCTGTAAAGCACGAGCGTGCCGTTCCACGGCGAAGGCACCTCGATCTTGTACTGCGAGACCAACCCGGAGGTCTCGGTCGTCGTACCGGTGATAACCGTCGTCCCACCGGCCGACGCGGTCGCCGGCAAGAGCGCCAGGCCTACCGCGGCGATCGCGGCAGAGCAAAGCACACGAAGTCGCCTCAAGGATCCCCCCATAGCTCGTTACCTCCAGATGGCGGATCGGACGCGCCGAGTGTAGATCGCTCCCCGGAACAAGTGAAGATGTGATCTCGTCCGCCTCTCCGCCGGTGCATCGGTGTGGCGGACGAGCGCTAGGCGGTGATCTGTCGAGCTGGGCTCGGCGAGGTCTCGCCCATCCCGGCCCTGCTGTACAGCCATCGGAGCGGCCGCGGCGCCCACCAGTTCCAGTTGCCCAGCATCGCCATGAGCGAAGGCACGAGGAACGCCCTCACCACGGTTGCGTCTACCAGCACGCCCGCCGCGATCCCGATGCCCAGCTCCTTGATGAAGATGATCTGCGAGGTCGCGAACGCGCCGATGGCGACGCAGAACAGCAGGGCCGCGGCCGTGATGATCCGCCCGGTCCGCTGCAGGCCGGTCGCCACCGCCTCGGTGTTCGGGACGCCTGCGTCGTGCGCCTCCTTGATTCGGGTCAAAAGGAAGACACCGTAGTCGGTGGACAGGCCGAACACGATCGCGAACAAAAGGACTGGCTGCGTGGATTCGAGCGCTCCCTGACTTGTGTACGCGAGCAGGTTCTCCAGCCGGCCGTCCTGGAAGATCAGGACAAGCACCCCGAACGCCGCGCTCAGCGTCAGCAGGTTCATCAGGACGGCCTTGATCGGCAGCACGACGGACCCGGTCATGAGGAACAGCAGCAGCACGGTCGCGCCCGCGACCAGCGCGATCGCAAGCGCAAGTCGCGACGACAGTGACTCCTGCAGGTCGACGAACGCGGCCGCCTGGCCGCTGACCAGGAAGGTGAAGGGCGCCGGTTTCGCCCGGATGTCGCGGACGAGCGACTGGGTCGCCTTGTCGAAGTTGCCTCCGCTCGTCACGACGTCGAAGCTCCACGTGTCGTTGCCGAGTGACTGCGGAGTACCGACGTGCGTGACCCCGGCGACCGATCCAAGCGTGCCGGCAAACGCCAGCACCTCGGCCGCGGCGCCTGGAGGCGCTTCGGCAACTATCGTGAGCGTCGCTGTCGAGGATTTACCGTACTCGCTCATCAGCGCGTCGCTGACGTGTCGCGCATCGCTGGTCGCGGGCAGGTCGGTCTGGTCCACCGAGTTGAATCGAATCCCCGCGAACGGCAGGCCCAGCGCGATCAACAGCCCAGCGCTCAGCGCCGCCAGCGGCAGAGGCCGCGCCATGACGAAGCGGGCGAACCGGTACCAGAAGCCCGAGTTGCCCGCCGGCTGCGTCACCGCCTGCTGCCACCGCTTCGGCGCGAGCCAGTTGACGCGGCGGCCCAGCAGTCGTAGCACCGCAGGAAGAACCGTCAGCGAGACCGCGCATGCCGTGAGCGCCACGATGATTCCCGCGACTCCCATCGACCACAGGAAGTTGATCTTGAAGACGGTCAGCGACCCGGCGGCGGCCGCGATCGTCAGCGAGCTGAACAGCACGGTGCGACCTGCGGTGCGCAGCGTGGTGCGGATCGCCGCCTCGGTCGCCGATCCGTTCGCCATCTCCTCGCGGAACCGCGAGACCATGAACAGGCTGTAGTCGATCGCGAGCCCGAGCCCCATCCCGGTCGCCAGGTTCAGCGCGAAGATCGATACGGGGTGCACCGTTGAGACTCCGCGCAGGAAGAGGAACGCACCAAGGATGACCACGCCGCCGACCAGCGGAGGCAGCAGGGCCGCGATGGCTCCGCGGAACACCCACAACGAGAGTAGGAACAGGATCGGGAAAGCCAGGAGCTCGGCGCGGCCAAGGTCGCCCGTGATGATCGTGTTCAACTGGTGGTTGATCGCAGCGAACCCGCCAAGCTTCACGTTGGGATCGCTTTTCAGAGCCTCCGCCAGGCGGGTCGCACCGTCCACGGCGTGCTGGTCGCTGATGCGGTTCCAGTAACCGATGACGATCGTGCTGCTGCCGTCGCGCGCGACCATCGAAGGGTCGTGCGTCTGGTAGTAGGTGATCACGCGCGCGATGTCCGGATCGGCGGCGATCACTCGGGCGACCTGCGTGACCTCGGCGACGGCGGTGTCGGAGTTCGCGCCCTGGGCGGTGCTGACCATCGCCACGATGCCGCCGTCGGCGCGCAAGCCGGTCGCGCTCTCGAGCCGG
>DAIPXW010000034.1:0-11222 GCA_036783075.1 Candidatus Dormiibacterota bacterium
TGCTCGCGTGCCGCATGACCTGTCCGCGCGGGGGAGGAAACGGCAACCTGCCGAAGTGGACGATCACGAACTGGACGCCGCGTCCCGAGGCCGAGTCGATCGCCTCTGCGAGTGCTTTCAGCTCCTCGGCGCGGCCGCTGAGGTAGACCCGGCTGCGAGCGCTCTCGATCGCGGCGATCGCGCGCTCGGTCGCGCCGGCAAGGCTGTTCAGGCCCGAGATCGGCAAGCCCGCGTCGACGACTCGTCTGGGTGGGAGGTTCTCGAGGCCCTGCCGGGCGGCCTGGAGCTTGGCGGCGAACTCCTTCTCGAGGCCGCCCAGCAGCACCGCCGGCGATACGGCGGCGTAGCGAGCCGGGCGTTCTGACGTCAGCACCGCCGCACCACGGTCGACCAGCCGCCGGAGCGTTTCGTAGACCTTTGGCTGAGGGACGCCGGTCTCGTTCGCGACCGTGTAGCCGGTGGCTCCGTCCGACATGAGCAGGCCGACGTACGTGCGAGCTTCGTACTGTGAAAATCCGAGCCGCGTCAGCTGCTCGGCAATAGAGTTGGCCGAATCACGCATCGATCTCATGCCAGGCCTGAAAACGGGCGGTGCGTCACTACGGGGGTAGTGCGCAATCTCAGGCGATGCTAGCACAGCAAACGCCGGCCGAAGGCTTACTGGGACGGCTCACCGGCATCTCCGAGCACGGCGCCCGCGCGCAGCCGTTCGAGGCTCCGCATGCGGGACTGGGCGCGAGGTCCGAGCCTGCTGAGCACGGCGGCGACGATCCCCTCGACGACCGCCATCGCGCCTACCAGCGAGTCGAACGGACCCACCGTGTCGACGCTCGTCACGATGACCTGGCGCGCGAAGCCGGAGGCCGGAGAGAGCCAGGGATCTGTGAACAGGACCACGTTGCAGCCCTGCGAGGACGCCACGCGGGCGCTCTCGATGGTGTCGGACTGGTAGCGCCGGTAGTCGAAGACGATCAGCACGTCGCCCTTCCGCATGTCGATGAGCTGCTGCGCCGGGGCGCTCCTCTCCGCGTCCACCAGCCCGATTCCCGGCCTCAGCAGGTGAAGCTGGCCCGCGAGGTACCGCGCGAGCGGGGCGCTGACCCTACCGCCGAGGACCATCACGCGGCGCCGAACGTCGGCGAGCAGCTCGACCGCCTCGTTCAGATCGCGGTGTGACAGGACCTCGATGGTGGCCGCGAGGTTGTGCGCGGAGGCCTCCAGCGCCTCGCTGAGCACCGAATCGGTGCCGCGGTCGGGTGGGTCGTCGCGGTAGCGGGCGAGCGGCGAGCTTAGCCGCGCCTGCACCTCGTGCCGGAGCACCTCCTGGAACTCGGGATAGCCCCGAAACCCGAGCTTGGTGATGAACCGGGTCACGGTCGGGGGGCTCACGTGGGCCCGCTCGGCGAACCGGGCGACGCTCTCGAGCCCGGCGATCGGGTACGACGCGAGCAGCACCCGGGCGAGCTTGCGCTCGGCCGGGCTCAGGTCGTTCATGCGCTGCCGGACCAGCTCAACCACCCGCGACTCCGGGCCTGTCACGTTTGTTACATCCGAGCCCATTGCGCCCTCGTGTGGACCATCCTTGACAAGGATCCTATCGCCTGTTAGCTTCCCCGCAAGCCCCTAGAAGGGCAGCGCGGCGCTGTGAAGCGGCGTCAATGGGAGAGGGGAAGGCTCATGAGCGTCCAGGCCGGGCAATCCGACGTCGAAACACTTCACAGGATGGGCTACGCGCAGGAGCTGCGCCGCCGCATGTCGACCTTCTCCAACTTCGCGGTCTCTTTCACGATCATCTCGATCCTCTCTGGATGTCTGACCGTCTTCTACTTCGGAATGACCAACGGCGGACCCATGGTGATCACGCTCGGCTGGCCGTTCGTCGGCATCATGGTCACCCTCGTCGGCCTCGCCATGGCCGAGGTGTGCTCCAGCTACCCCACCGCCGGCGGCCTGTACTACTGGGCGGCCAAGCTCGGCGGCACCAACGCCGCCGGCTGGAGCTGGTTCACGGGCTGGTTCAACCTGCTCGGCCAGGTCGCGATCACCGCGGGGATCGACTTCGGCCTGTCCTTCTTCGTGGACTTCTTGCTCAACCTGTGGTTCAGCTACCCGACGACCCCGGTCGCGATCATCTCCGTCTATGCCGTGGTGCTCCTGATCCACGGATTGCTGAACACCTTCGGGATCGGCGTGGTCGCGCTGCTGAACGACATCTCGGTATGGTGGCACCTGGTCGGTGTCTTGACCATCGTCGGGGTGCTCTTCCTGATCCCAAAG
Source organism: Candidatus Dormiibacterota bacterium (assembly GCA_036783075.1). GTDB lineage: Bacteria > Chloroflexota > Dormibacteria > Dormibacterales > Dormibacteraceae > Palsa-870. The sequence goes on from DAIPXW010000034.1 coordinate 2,278, forward strand.
AACCACAACTCGGTCTCTTACGTGTTCACGCATTTCGAGAACCAGACGGGCTTCAGCTTCCCGCTGGCCGGGCTCTATGTCGGCCTCACCGGCCTCCTCAACGCGCAGTACACGTTCACCGGCTATGACGCCTCCGCCCACCTGACGGAGGAGACGCACAACGCCGCGGTCGCGGGACCGAGGGGAATCGTCTGGTCGATCATCGTCTCGCTGTTTGCCGGATGGATCCTCCTGATAGGCGTGACGTCGGCGATCACGCAATCGAACTACTCCGGTGAATTCTTAGCGGGTGTCGCCGCCCCGGGCCAGATCTTCCTCGACGCCCTGGGGAAGGGTTGGACATCGTTCCTGCTCCTGATCGTGATCGGCGCGCAGTTCTACTGCGGCATGTCATCCGTGACCGCCAACTCGCGCATGGTCTATGCCTTCTCGCGGGACGGTGCGGTGCCTGGGTCTCAGTTCTGGCACAAGATCAACCCTCGGACGCGCACTCCGACCAACTCCATCTGGTTCGCGGCCGTTGGAGCCTTCATCCTCGGCCTGCCCTACCTGTGGAACCCGGTCGCATATGCAGCGGTCGTGTCCATCGCGGTCATCGGCCTGTACATCGCTTACGGCATTCCGATCCTGCTGCGCCGCCTGGCCGGGTCTCGATTCCAGGCCGGTCCATGGCAGCTTGGGCGGTGGAGCGCTCCGGTGGGCTGGATTGCGGTGATCTGGATCGTGTTCATAGCCGTCCTCTTCGTTCTCCCGCAGGTCGCGCCCGGCAACACGCTGACGACTTTCAACTACGCTCCGGTCGCGGTCGGCGCGGTGCTCATCTATTCCGGCGGGTACTGGCTGCTTTCGGCCAAGAACTGGTTCAAGGGACCGAAGGTCCAGGGGACGCCGGACGAGCTCAGGAAGATCGAGGCCGAGCTTGGCGGCGCACTCGTCCAGTGATAGATCCGCGGCCCTGAGCGGCGACCGTCCGAAGATCGGGATCACGGTGCACCCGAGGCGGGGCCTCGAGCACTACGTGCCCTACCAGCGGGCGGTTGTCGCCGCGGGCGCGGAGCCGGTCGACCTCATGCCAGGGACGAGATCGCTTGGCGACGTGGATGGGCTGCTCCTGCCCGGCGGCTGGGACGTGGACCCGTCGTTCTATGGAGAGAAGCCCGACGAGAAGGTTGGGCCGACCGACCCCGAGCTGGACAAAACGGAGCTGGACCTCTTCCGCCAGGCGCGTGAGCGGGCGATCCCGGTGCTCGGGATCTGCCGCGGCCAGCAGGTGATCAATGTCGCCATGGGCGGGTCACTGATCCAACACCTCGACGAGCACGACGCGCGCGCCATCGGGCGGCGGCACCTGGCTCACACGATCGAGGTCGAGCCCGACTCAGAGCTGGCGCGTGCCGCCGGCGAGGACACGATCCCGGTGAACAGCCTCCATCACCAGGCGATCAAGAAGCTGGGCTCGGGCCTCCACCAGAGCGCCCGAGGCGAGGACGGGACCGTCGAGGGCGTCGAGTCGGACGACGGTCTCATCGTGGCGGTGCAGTGCCATCCGGAGGAGCTCACCGCGGACCTTCCATGGGCACGCAGGCTTTTCGAACGCTTCGTCGCGCGGGCGCGAGCGAAGTCACCGAGGTCCAGGTCCTGATGCTCACCAAAGAACATCTCGCGCACTCGGTCGAGAACGGCGAGGTCGACACCGTGGTGGTCGCGTTCACCGACATGCAGGGACGGCTCATGGGCAAGCGTGTCGACGCCGAATACTTCGTCGAGTCCTCATTCCTCGGCGAATCGACCGAAGGGTGCAACTACCTGTTGACGGTCGACATGGAGATGGACCCGATCGCCGGTTACCAGATGGCCAACTGGGAAAGCGGCTACGGCGACTTCGACATGGTCCCGGACTTCTCGACTCTGCGCCTGATCCCCTGGCTCGAGGCGACCGCCATGGTGCTGTGCGACGTCGCGTGGCACGACGGCAAGCCGGTGCGGCCGTCGCCACGCCAGGTCCTGCGCAGCCAGATCGAACGCGCGCGCAAGCTCGGCTTCGAGCCGATGTTCGGGTCCGAGCTCGAGTTCTACCTGCTCAAGGAGACGTTCGCGGAGGCCCACGCCCAGCACTACATCGACCTCACCCCGTCGGTTCCTTACATCCTCGACTACCACATCCTGGCGACGACCTACGACGAGCCGTTCATCCGCGCCGTGCGCAAGGGCATGAAGGCGGCCGGCATACAGGTAGAGAGCTCCAAGGGCGAAGCGTGGCCCGGGCAGCAGGAGATCAACTTCCGCTTCTCGGACGCGCTGACGATGGCCGACAACCACGTTCTGTACAAGAACGGGATCAAGGAGATGGCGCACCAGCACGGGTGCTCCGTGACGTTCATGGCCAAGCCCGATCACCGCTGGATCGGCAGCTCCTGCCACGTTCACTCGAGCCTGTGGAAGGACGACCGCAACACGTTCGACGGCGAGTCCGACACGTTCCGCCAGTACCTGGCGGGTCAGATCGCACACGCGGGCGAGCTGGCGATCTTCCTGGCGCCGACCATCAACTCGTACAAGCGATACGCGGTCGGCACGTGGGCGCCCACCACTCTGGCGTGGGGACACGACAACAGGACCTGCGGGTTCCGGATCGTCGGCCACGGCCAGCACCTGCGCACGGAGTCGCGCATCCCGGGTGCTGACGCCAACCCGTACCTGTGCTTTGCCGCCCTTTTGGCGGCCGGGCTCCACGGCATCGAGAACAAGCTCGAGCTTCCGCCTGAGTTCAAGGGCAACGCGTACGAGTCGGACGTGAAGCGATTCCCGCACGCGCTGCGTGACGCGATCTCCGAGCTCGAGCACGGGAAGATGGCCCGCAAGGCGTTCGGCGAAGACGTCGTCGACCACTACCTCAACTACGCGCGCACCGAGCAGGCGCTGTTCGACAAGGTCGTGACAGACTTCGAGCGGTCGCGTCTTTTTGAAAGGGGATAGGAATGGGAAGGCTGGACGGCAAGGTCGCGGTCATCACCGGCGCCGCCGGAGGAATCGGTAGAGAGGCTGCGCTGCTGTTCTCGTCCGAAGGCGCTCGGGTGTGCGTCGCGGACGTGGGCCAGGAGGCGGGCGAGAAGACGGCCTCCGAGTGCCGCGAGGCGTTCTTCTTCAAGGCGGACGTCAGCGACCCGAAGAGCGTCGAGGCGATGTACGCCGAGACGGCAAAGCGCTACGGCCGGATCGACATCCTCTACAACAACGCGGGAATCATGCCGGCCGACGACGACTCGATCCTGACCACCGAGCCTGACGCCTGGGACCGTGTGCAGGCCGTCAACGCCAAAGGCGTCTATCTCTGCTGCAAGTACGGCATCCCTCACCTCCTCAAGGCAAAAGGGGGGTCGGTCATCAACGTCGCCTCCTTCGTGGCGCTCATGGGCGCCGCGACATCGCAGATCGGTTACACGGCGTCCAAGGGCGCGGTCCTGTCGATGAGCCGTGAGCTCGCGGTTCAGTTCGCCCGCCAGGGCGTGCGCGTGAACGCGCTGTGCCCGGGCCCGGTCGAGACACCACTTCTGATGAGGCTGTTCTCGGAGACGCCCGGCGCTTACGAGCGAAGGCGCGTGCATCTGCCGATGGGCCGGCTTGCGAAGGCGCGCGAGATCGCCAACGCCGCCCTGTTCCTCGCGAGCGACGAATCCAGCTACGTGAACGGCGCGACCTTCACGGTCGACGGCGGAATCACCGCCGCCTACGTCACACCGGAGTAGCAGCTCGGTCGTCGTAACTCGCGCCGGTATCGGGATGCGTCCCCGGAAACCTGTTCCTGGAGCATCCAGATGCAAACGAAATCCTTGCTCACCTGCGCGTTGGCCGCACTGGCTTTGCTCGCGGCTGCGTGCGGTGGGTCGACCGCATCGACCGCGAGCTCGAACCCGTCGCCGAGCCCGGTGGCGTCGCCAAGCCCTGCCGCGACGGGAGCGACGATCGCCGTCGCCACCGACGCCAAGTTGGGCCAGATCCTCGTCGACGGCAAGGGGATGACCGTCTACCTGTTCGTCGCGGACACCGGGTCGGCGTCCACCTGCTACACGAGCTGCGCGACGATCTGGCCGCCCGTCCTCACCACGGGCGCGCCCCAGGCCGGCACCGGGGCGGCCGCTTCCCTGATGGGGACCACGATGAGGACCGACGGCAAGGTCGAGGTGACTTACGCGGGTCACCCCCTCTACTACTTCATCCAGGACAAGAAGCCCGGTGACACGACCGGCCAGGGCGTCAACGGTTTCGGCGCCCTGTGGTGGGTGATGTCCCCGGCGGGGGCCGCGATCCACTAGACGCCTTCCGTCCAAGCCATCCGATAAAGGCGGGTTAACTTCTGCGGATGGCTTGGAGGCGGGCGCCAGACGGTGTGCGGCGGGGCGTGGTCCGCGATGCGCTTGGCATCGGGATCGCGAGCGGGGCCTACGCGCTGTCGTTCGGGGCGATCTCGACCGCCGCCGGGCTCTCGCTTCTCCAGACGGTCGCTCTCTCCGTCCTGATGTTCACGGGCGCGTCGCAGTTCGCGCTCGTCGGCGTTGTCGGCGCCGGCGGCAGCGTGTGGGCCGGTGCCGCGACGGCAGTCCTGCTCGGGTCCCGCAACGCCCTGTACGGACTGCGGCTCGGCTCGCTGCTGGACGCCCGCGGCTGGCGGCGGTTTGCGGCCTCCCATTTCGTGATCGACGAGACGACCGCGATGGCGATCGCCCGGGACAGGCCTGCCGAGAGCAGGCTGGCGTTCTGGGTGACCGGCGTCGCGCTGTTCAGCCTCTGGAACCTGGGCACGCTCATCGGCGCTTTGGCCACGCACGCCCTGCCCGACCCCAAGATGCTGGGCTTCGACGCGGCGCCCCCGGCCGCCTTTCTCGCGCTCCTCGCCCCGCGTCTGCGGTCGCGCGAACCGCTGGCGATCGCGCTGGCCGCCGGCGTGATTGCCCTTGTGTGCCTGCCCTTCGTACCGGCGGGGGTGCCGCTCTTGATCGTCGCCGTCCTGGTCGCGGTTTTCGGCGTGGTGAGGACCGGTCGGTGATCTGGGCGGGCGTGCTGGCGGCGTCGGCGGCGTGCTACGGGCTAAAGCTCGCCGGCCTGTCGCTGCCGCAGCGATTGCTGGAGAACGCCCGCATCCAGCGCACCGTGCCCCTGATCCCGGTCGCGCTGCTTGCCGCGCTGGTGGCGACCCAGACGTTCTCGACCGGCCGGCACCTCGTGGTGGACGTGCGCGCGGCCGCCCTGGCGGTTGCCATGGTCGCCGTGCTGTTGCGGGCGCCGTTCCTCGTGGTCGTTGCCGTCGCGGCCGCGACCGCCGCGCTACTGAGGCTGCTCTAGCTTCAGAGTCAGGATCTTGAAAGGGGTGAGCTCGAGCATGAGCTCGCCGTCGCGCACCTCTACCTCGGTTCGCTCGCGTTCGAGCAGGTCGCACAACAATGCCCGCCTCAGCGGCAGCGAGGTCCGCAAGCGCGCCTGGCATCGGCCGCCCCAGGCCTCGTAGAGGCGCACGACCACCGCCTCCGAGTCCTCGGCCCGCTTTATCGCCTCCACGATCACCTGGCGCGTGTCCACCTCGACCAGCGACCGAGCCATGCCCGGGGCCATCCCGGTGGGCACCACCCGCAAGGGCGAGTTGAGGTCTTCGGCCGCTTCGATCACGCCCGCCTCGCGGAAATCGCCCCGGTGCGGAAGCAGCGCGTAGGTGAACCTGTGCCAGCCGCGGTCGGCCGTCGGGTCCGGATGTGTCGGCGCCCGCAGCAGCGACAGCCGCATCACCGAGCCGAGGATGTCGTAGCCGTGCTTGCAGTCGTTGAGCAGCGCGACGCCGTAACCCGGCTCGCCCAGGTCGGCCCATCGCTGCGCGCAAACCTCGAAGCGTGCGAGGTCCCAGCTGGTGTTCGTGTGCGTCGGCCGCTGTACGTGGCCGAACTGGATCTCATACGTCGCCTGCGGCGAGCGCACCGCGACCGGGAACGCCACCTTGAGCAGCTTGTGGTCCTCCCGCCAGTCGACGTCGCACTCGAATCGAAGCACGCGGGATGCCGCGTCGAGAACCATCCGCTGCGTGAACCTCGACCGGCCGAACTCGCGCGTGAAGCGCACAGCCCCTCGCAGGCCGCCGGGCTGCTCGACCTGTTGAGCCGACAGCGCGGTGATGTCGACCGCCGTCTCGCGATAGTCCGCGTCGATGTCCCACGCGTCCCACATCGCGGGGTTGTCGTCATGCAGCTGCAGCAGATTTCCAGCTCCAGCGAGCACTTCGCGGCGTGCTTCCTTGTCCCAGATCGATCGGAGCAGCCCCCGCTCGTCCCATTCCACGCGCAGGAGGTCGTTCTCCATCGCGTGGTCCGACACGACGACCTGCTGGTCGCTCGTGACGGACGCCCGGTCCTGCACCGCCCAGCCGCAAGGCGGCGTCTCGACCACGCGCAACCGGTCGCCGAGGTCGACGATCTCGCGCCGCCTGTGCGAGTTGACGTTGAAGACCGCGAGCTGAGATCCATCTCCGGCAAGGTTCGCGATGGCGCGCGTGCTGATGCCTTCGGCTACGGTGCTCACCCAGCCGAGCTCTCGCTCGGCCTGTTCGTAGACCCAGTCGATGCTTGAGCCGGGAATGATGTCGTGGAACTGGTTGAGAAGCACTGATTTCCAGGCGGCTTCCAGCTCCGCGCGCGGGTACAGCCCACCGGCCGTCACGCTCCATGTCTCGGCCTCACGCAGGGCCTGCTGCGCCCGGCGGTTCAGCATCTTGGTGCGCGCCTGCGACGTGTACGTCCCGCGGTGGAGCTCGAAGTAAAGCTCGCCCACCCACTCGGTGAGGTCCTTCGCCTCGGCGCTCGCCTTCTCGAAAAAGCCGGTGGCCGGGCCAAGGTCGACTCCGAGGCGGTGTGCGGACTCGATCATCCCCGCCTCGGGCCCGCCGCCGCCGTCTCCCCAACCGAACAGGTACAGGGACCGGTTTGAGCGCCCCGCATCTTTGAAATTGCGCACGCTCCGCTCGATCTCCTCGGCGCTGAAGTCGCCGTTGTACGTGTCCGCGGGCGGGAAGTGCGTGAAGATCCGCGTGCCGTCGATGCCCTCCCACATAAAGGTGTGGTGCTCGGGCTTGTTCGTGTCATTCCACGACAGCTTCTGCGTGAGGAAGAAATCGCAGCCGGCCTCCGCGATCAGCTGCGGCAGCGAACCCGGATAGCCAAAGACGTCCGGCAGCCAGAGGATCTTCGTCTCGTACCCGAGCTCGCCCATGAAGAACCGCTTTCCGAAAAGCAGCTGGCGGACGAGTGACTCGCCCGAAGGCAGGTTGCAGTCCGCCTCCACCCACATGCCGCCCACCGGCTCCCACCGGCCCGCGGCGACCTTCTCCTTGATCCGGCGGAAGATGTCCGGGTACGACTCCTTCATCCACGCGTATTGCGCGGGCTGCGAGGCGGCGAAGACGTAGTCCGGGTACTCGTCCATCAACGCCAGCTGCGTCGACCAGCTGCGCGCGACCTTGCGCCGCCCCTCGCGCAGCGGCCAGAGCCAAGCGGTGTCGATGTGGGCGTGCCCGGTGGCGGTGATCGAATGCGCGGGGTCGACGCGCGCCCTGGCGGCCGGCACATCGGGTGCCGGTTCCTGCCGAATCACGAGCTCGGCCTGCCTGAAGACGAACATCGGCTCCGCCGAGTCGCGCAGCGCGATCATCGACGCCGCCGGCTCGGCCCCGGACAGCGTCACGCCGGGATTCGCAGCCGCCTCCAGGTAGAAGTCCACCTCCGGGCCGTCGATCGGCAGACGGCGGTGGTTGGGGTCCACTCCGCGCCACGGCCGGCCGTTCTTCCAGGCCAGCGCCTCGCAGGTGAAGCCCGTCGGGCCCGCAAACCCGAGGTCGATCAGGGCCGCGGCGGGCCGGCCGGACCATTCGTCGGGCATCCGGCCGGTCACGTGAAACCAGGTGGTGCTCCAGGGCGAGCCCCAGGCATCCCCGACGTGGAAGGGCAGAAACTCACCGAGGATCGCCTCTGCGTACGGCAGGGGCTCTCCCGGGACGCGATAGGCCGACAGCTCGAGCTCCACGGGCGAGATCATCTCGCCTCGCCGCACCTGCCGGCGGGGCCAGGATTCGGCGTCAAGGCCGACCGGCCGTTGCGGTCAGGGTCGCCAGGCCCTTTCCGGGCGGGCACATCCCGGTAAGACTGGCCGCAGAGCAGGTTCAGGCAGCGAATCTGAACCGGCTCGGTGACGACCAACGTGTGATAGATCGCCACGGCGCGGAGTCGGAGGTTGTTTCGAGATGTGGAACTTCATCGTCTGGATCGTCGTCGGCGGCATCGCCGGGTTTCTTGCCAGCAAGGTCCTCACCGGCAAGGGCATGGGGCTCTTGTGGGACATCGTGGTCGGGATCCTCGGCGGGTTTCTCGGCGGCTGGCTCGCGGGCCTGGTCGGGATCGCGGCCGGCAACATCCTGATCGAGATCGTGGTGGCATTTGTCGGCGCTGCGATCCTGATGGTCGTGTTCCGCGCGCTGACGGGCCGCGGGATGCTTCACGCGTAGAGATCGTGTTCCAGAGACGGCCCACGGAGGGGCTCTCCGGGGGCCGTCTCCCACATTGAAAACCGGGAGGATGACATGAAGGAAAGGCTGCAGGGCAAAACAGAGGAGATCAGGGGCAAGGTCACGCACGACAGACCGCTTGAGGTCAAGGGCAAGGCCCGCCAGAAGGTGGGTGAGGTCAAAGAGGCCGCCAAGTCCATCGCGTACGACCTGAAGCACTCCGACAAGAAGCGCTAGAAGCGCTCCGGGCGCGCGTTAAGATCGACTCGCTGCTGTGAGTCGATGCTGCGCATAGAAACCGAGGAGGCAGCGACTCGCGAGCTCGAGGCGGCGCTTGCGAGGCTGCTGCCTCAGTTGAACCCGGACCTCGTCGTTCCCGACGCGGTACGTGTCCGGGCTCTGATCGAAG
>DAIPXW010000035.1:0-10869 GCA_036783075.1 Candidatus Dormiibacterota bacterium
GGGCGCGCAGGGCCGCGGACACGGTCGCGAGCTCGTGCGCGCCGTGGCGGGCGCGTTGCGCGAGATGAAGATCGCCCAAATGATCGTGTGGGCCCTGCGCGACAACCTACCCGCCCGCGGCTTCTACGAACGGCTCGGCGGGGTGTACGTCAGGTCGCAGCCGATCACCATCGGCACGGCGACACTGGAAGAGGTGTCCTACGGCTGGCGGAGGCTCGACGACATCCGTTACTGAGGGGGAGGCAGCGGCGCCTGGGCGAGGTCGAAGCAGTCGGCCATCCCGTCGGAGGCCGCGGCGCGAGCGTTCAGCGCCGGAAGCCCGAAATTGTCCTCGCAGAAACGGACGATGCTGACGTGAGAGTGCAGCGTCTTCGAGATGTAGCCCCGGCGCGCGTACGGGCTGATCACCAGGCACCCCACGCGCCCGCCGTATCGAAACTGGGTGCCGTCACTCCACTTCTCCACCTCCGGCGGGGTGACATGGTCCCACCAGCCCCCCCAGTCGTCCCAGGTGATGAAGATCGCCACGCGCGGCCACAGGCCGGCCGCGACGACGGCCTGGACCTGGGTGGCCGTCCACCCGCTTCCCCTGGTCACGTCGCCCGCCTGGGCGGCCCGCTCGGCGGCCGTGTCGGCGGGGTGCTCGCTCAAGGCCTGGTCGGCGTACAGCCAGGAGACCGACGGCAGCGTGCCCGCCGAAGCGTCCGCCGCGAACTGCTGCCACGTTCGCATCTTGCCCGCGGTGTACTCGATGAACTCGAACGCGTACCCGTTGTAGTTGCCCCAGGTGAGGCCTGCGGCGTCGAGCTGCGCAGGGAGTGACGCCTGGTCGTAGACGGGCGGCCCTGGATGCTTCCGGTAGTTGGACGAGGGGTTGTCGATCAACGGGGAGTCGGCCATGACGAGCATCAGGTGGTTGGGTGTCGACGGCCCGGCGACGTCCGTGTAGTAGTTGTCGCACAGGGTGAACTGGTTGGCGTAGCTCCAGTAGCGCGGGATGTCCGCTTGCTGGAACTGGACACGTGGGGCTGTGGTGTCGCGGGTCAGCCACGCGGCGTGGCGATGATCGGGATCGTGAGGCGGCGGGTTCGGGCTGCGCTGCATCGCGGCGCCGTCTCCACCCGGGAAGGTTCCGAAGTAGTTGTCGAACCCATGGTTCTCTTTGACGACGATCACGACATGCTCGATGGGGCTGCTCGGTGCCATTGTCAGAGGCAGCGCCCGGCCCGGTTCGACCACTCGAGCTGCACGGTGTAAGCGCCGAGCTTCTTGGTCTGCCACGCGCAGATGTCCCCGATCTCGCCGTTGGCGTCGTCATACCAGCCCTGGCCGGGCACGGGGTCGGTGATCGCCTCGCAGAGCTCGTGAGAGCTGGTCGAGGTCATCGCGTCCAGGACAGATAGACCGCTGGAGCAGCCGGAGCAGTCCGGGTAGGGCATCACGGCGTAGAAAAGACGGCCGCCGATGTCGCTGTGGTAACCGCAAAAGCTGGAGCACGACGCGGTGCCGGACAGGTCGACGGTGACGCCGGGCGGAAGGTAGAGGAAGTACAGCGAGTCCGGCGGCGGGCTCGGGACCTCCTGCTGGAGCAGCTTCTGGATGTCCCCGTCGGCTACGGAGCCCGGCGGCGAGGACGCGATCGCGCGACGCCCCACCAGGGAACCGTGACCGATCGTCATGCCGGGCACGCTGTACTCGCCCATCTGATCGAGCAGCGCGCTCGTGAGGACGAAGCCGAAATACTCGTTCAGCTTTTGCGCGATGCCTGCCAGGGGATCCTGGTCCCAGGCCGGGCCCCAGAAGATGGTGGTGACCTGCACCGAGCTCAACACGGGTCCTCCGCGATACGTCAGCTGTGCGGACTTGACGGGCGCGGCAAGAGCATCACCGTGCATCGGGACGATCTGGATCGGATTCGCGGCCATTGCTTTTCCCCCGGCTAGATGTTCTGCCCGGCACGTCTCCTGGACGGCGCGCCAGGAATGACGGCGGTGCCGGCGCTCAACAAACATACGGCGGCGATCGCAAGAAACGCATAGGTGGGGCTCAAGGTGAACAGCGCGCCGCCGGCCAGAGCCCCGACGATCTGGACCCCGTTCTGGACGGTCTGAAAGGCGCCCTGCGTCCGGCCCTGGTGCCCAGGCTCTGCCTGGCGGCTCACCTCCGCAATGAGGCTCGGCGATCCAGAGATCGTGAACGCACCCTCGACCAAGCCCATCCCGATCAGCCAGGGAACCGACGTAACAAACGGGTAGATCATCGAGAACAGGGCGGTGACCAGGAGCGCTCCGACGATGAGCAAGCGGGGTCTGAAGCGGTCGCCGAGGGCCCCTGCCCGGGCGCTGACGATGAGGGCCGGGATTCCGAACGTGGCAAAAGAGATCCCGACCGCGAGCGTGGTCGCTCCGCGGTAGGTCATGTACAGCGACCAGATCGTGTCGAAGGTTCCGATCATGTAAGAGGTCCCGACCCCGAGAAGGATCAGCGGCAGAAGAGACCGCACGATGCGAAGCGCCCCGATCGGGGCCTCCGACCCAGGCGCCAACCTGACGTTGGGAAGGGCCAGCATCGCAATCGCCGCGAGCCCGCAAACCAGCGCCGCGACGACGAACACCACGCCCAGGTTGAAAAGCGCGATGAATCCCCCGATCGCGGGGCCGATGATGATGCCGACCATGTTGGTCGACTGCATGACGCCGAACGCGCGACCGAGCTCGTTCGGAGGGGCTGCCTCCGCGATCAGGCCGTTGGCGGCCGGCCAGAAAGCGCCGGCGGCCGCTCCGTGCAGGAAACGGACGGCGATGAAGGCCGCCAGAGGCAGCTTCGGGAGGTAGGCGAGGAACAGCGCCGCCTCGAACGCGAGCGAGGCCAGCATCACGGTTCGGGTCCCGAAACGGTCGGCGGCCCAGCCGGCCGGGTAGCGGATGGCCGCGGTGCCGATCAGGCCGGCGGCGAAGACCGCGCCAACCAGCGCTGCCGAACCGCCGCGCCGGGAGAGAAAGATCGGCAGCAGCGGCAGGAAGAACCAGAAGCCGACCGAAGCCAGCAGGTTGCAGCCATAAAGAATCCAGAGCGTTCGTTTGTGCATGCCGATTCGGAATACTTTCGCAGAGGGATGGCTGACGACCGGATGCGCGAGCTGGAGTGGGACGTCATTCCCCCTTCGCCCCATCGAGCCCACGAGCACATGGCACTCGACGAGGTTTTGCTCGAGCGCGTGATCGCGGGCCTGCGCCGGCCGACCCTGCGCATATGGGAGTGGGTCGAGCGCGCGCTGGTGATCGGTTCGCACCAGTCCGTGATGAACGAGATCGACGTGGTGGTGGCGCGCGATATGGGATTCAAGGTGACGAGGCGGATGAGCGGCGGAGGCACGATGCTCTGCGAGCCCGGACGGACGATCACGTACTCGCTCTACGTCCCGGAGTCTTTGGTCGCCGGGATCAGCTTCCGCAAGTCGTACGCGCTGCTCGACGGCTGGGCGGTGCAAGCCTTCGTCGAGATCGGCGTCCCCGCGAGCTACCGCGAGATCAACGACATCATCTCGCCGCGTGGAAAGATCGCCGGCGCAGCGCAGGCCCGCCGCCGCGGGTTCGTCCTGCACCACACGACCATCGCGCACTCGATGGACGTGGACCTGGTGCCGCGGCTCATCAGGATCGGGCGCGACCGGATCGCCGACGTCGGCGTGCGCAGCGCCGAGAAAGCCGTCTCGCCGCTGTCATGGTTCACGACCGCCTCATGCGCCGAGGTGGCGCGAAACCTGCTTGAGCATTTCTCAACCGCGTTCCGGGTCCGTTCGAACCACGTGTCACCAGCCGAGCTCGAGGCGGCGCGTCATCTCGTCTCGACGAAGTATTCGACCCCAGCGTGGATCAACCGCCTGCCGTGACCAGGCCAGGTGCGAGGCGGGTCGGCTAAGTCAGCTCGTTCGCGGAGGCGGATGACTCCCACGCGGAGATCAGCTCGCCGCTCTGACGCACGTGCTCCCGGTAGTGGTCGGTGAGCCAGCCGACGATGTCTTCGGGGCTCGTCGGATACTGGTCCTGGCCCTCTCCGTAGACGACCGCCGCCTTGCGCGACCAGTCGCCGTCTCTCAGGTGGCCGACGGAGGTCAGCACCGCCGCGTGCAGGCGCTCCATGTCGTAAAGAGCGCGCGGCCGCTGCTTCGCCGTCAGACCGGTTCGGGCTCTCTTTCCGGCCGCGTCGCTCTCGCCGGGCGCGTCTTTCGGGCCCACGGGCTTGAAACCGCCGGCGACGATCGCGTCAAGGATCCGCGTGTAGTGGGTGAGGACCCAGTTGACATGCACCTGGAGGCCTCCGAGCGCGTAATCGTCGCCTTCCTTGAGGTAGTCGAGCGCGCCGTCAGGCACCTTCGCGAAGGCGGCGTCCCACTCCGCGCGCGCGACATCGAAGTCGATGAGCGCGGCGTCCCGCTCCACGTCGGCCGGAGATCAGCTGAAGTAGTTGTGCTGCTGGAGGTAGGCCTTGGCGACCGCGTCCGCGTCCTGGTGCAGCAGCTCGACCTGTGAGTTCATCGTCACCAGGTCGGCGGTCGTGAGCTTGGCGTCGACGTTGTTCAGGATCGCAGTCACGTCGCTGGTCGCGACCTTCTGGCGGATGATCGGCACCACGTTGTCGGCGTTCTCGAGCTGCTTGTCGTCCTGCAGCACGACCAGGCCGCGCTGGCCGAGGTCGGCGTCGCTGCTGAACACAAGGCCGACCTGGATGGTGCCGTTCGCAAGGGCGGCGCGGGTCAGCGGACCGTCGGTGTCGAGCGCCTTGAAGTCTTTGAAGTGAATGCCGTACACCTTTTCCAGGCCTGGCTGGCAGAACGGCCTCGTCGGGCACTCTGGGCCCGCGCCCAGCACCAGCTGGCTGCCGATCGCGGCGAGGTCGGAGAGCTTGGTCAGGTTGTACTTGGCGGCGGTCGCCTTGGTCACCGCGAAGGCGTTCTGGTCCACGGCGGCCGAGGGGGTCAACGCTTGGAGGCCGATCGACGAGAGGTGGGTGTTGAGCTTTGCGGTCGTGGCGACCGGGTCCCCGTTGGCCTCGCCGGCGCCCTTGTTGTAGAACTCGAGCTCGGTCGCCGCGTAGCCGGGATAGAGGTCGATCTGCCCGCTCTGGATGGCGGGCGCGATGACCTCACGGGTGCCGAGGAGGAGCTTGTAGTTGACCGTGTAACCGCTGTGCGCCAGCGCCTGCCCGTAGAGCTCGGCGAGGATGCTGCTCTCCGGGAAGTTGAAGCCGGCGACCGTGATGGTGCCTTTGCTCGTGGTGGTGGTGGGCGAGCTCGAGCCACCGCACGCGACGGCGACCATGACCAGTGCTGTGAGCGCGGCCAGCAACCAAGCTGACCCCAGTTTGCGGTTCATCGAGACTCCTCCTACACCCGGCGGCTTCGCCGTTTCAACCCCGGGTAGCTGAACATTCTTCCACTTAAGCGGTCTTGAAGGTGACGTGCCTTCGAGGCGTCGTCGCCCGAAGAAGGCGAATCCCCCGCGGCACAAGTATCCGCTCCAGCGCCCAGAGCGACGCCTCGGTCGCGAGTGCGAGAAGGGCGACGAGCACGGCGCCGGCGGAAGTTTTCGTGTAATCCTGCTGGGCGAAGCCGTCGACGATGTAGCGCCCGAGACCTCCGCCCGCGATCAGAGCGGCCAGCGTTGCGGTCGCGACCACCTGCACGGCCGACGTCCTGATGCCGGCCATGATCAGCGGCACCGCCAGTGGCAGCTCGACCCGAAGCAGCTGTGCCAGCTCGCGGTAGCCCATGCCGCGAGCCGCCTCGCGGACGTCGGGATCCACCTCGCGGAGCGCGACATAGCTGTTGGTCACCATCGGCGGGATGGCGAGCGCGGTCAACGCGATGATGATCGGCGTATCGCCGAGGCCGAAGACCATGAAGGCGAGCACCAGGATGCCGAACGAGGGCACGGCCCTTCCCACGTTCGAGATGGCGATCGCCAGGTTGCCGAACCGGCCGTAGTGGCCGAGCGCGACGCCGAGCGGCACCGCGATCACGGCGCCGATCAAAACGGATTCGGCCGACAGGTGCACATGCTCGGACAGGCGGGTTGGAATGCCGTCGGAGCCCTGCCAGTGAGCGGGATCGGTGAGCCAGTGAAATGCGTTGGCCAGGACCGTCATCGGCTCACGCGCTCCGCGACCACGGGATCGCGATCCTCTGCACGCCCGCCAGGCTGATGTCGGCGATGAACGCGAGCGCGATCAGCAGGACTATGGCGACCACCAGCGGCGTGTGGAAGTCCTCGATGAGGCCTTTGTAGATGAGCTGGCCCAGCCCTCCCAGGCCGATGACGGCGGTGATGGTCACGATCCCGATCGTCGAGACCGTGGCCACCCTCAGGCCGGCGAAGATGGCCGGCAGCGCCAGCGGCAGCTCGATGCGCATCAGCCGGGCCAGCCGCCTGTAGCCCATGCCGTCGGCGGCATCGAGGACGTCGGGCGGCACCGAATCGAGTCCCACCAGGATGTTGCGGAGGAGGATCAGGACGTTGTAGCCGATCAGCGGGATCTCGGCTGTGACCTCTGAAAGCCCCGTGTAGGGGATCAGCAGCGCGAACAGCGCGAGCGACGGGATGGTATAGAAAGCCCCGAAGACGGTCAGCTCGGCCGGGCGGAGATACAGGTTGGTCCAGCGGTGCGCCGCGATCCCCAGGGGCAAGGCGATCGCCAGCCCGCCGACCAGCGCGATGGCCGTGAGCACCACCTGCTGCTGCAGCGCTGCGAGGATCGTCGGAATGTGGGTGGAGAGCCAGTCCCAGTTGATCCAGGGGTCGACTATGTCCAGGAATACCGGCGACGCCATTCGATTACGGTAATCGACGCGTTGATCCGCTTGGAGGACGTGAGCAAGGAGTTCGCGGGCGGCTCCAACGCCGTCCTTGAGCTGACGCTGGACATCCCAGCGGGAAAGACGTGCGTCCTGATCGGACCTTCGGGCTGCGGCAAGACCACGACGCTGCGGATGATCAACCGGTTGATCGATCCCGATCGCGGGCGGATCCTGGTCGACGGCGAGGACACTCGACTGACCGACCCGGCGCAGCTGCGTTTGAAGATGGGTTACGTCATCCAGCAGACGGGCCTGTTCCCGCACATGACCGTGGGCGAGAACGTAGGCACGGTGCCCCGCTTGTGGCAGTGGGACAAGGCGAGAGTCAAAGCCCGGGTCGAGGAGCTGCTGATCCTTGTCGGCCTGGACCCGGGCCAATACCGGGACCGCTATCCGCACCAGCTCTCGGGCGGCCAGCGCCAGCGCGTCGGGTTCGCGCGGGCGCTTGGCGCGGACCCGCCGATCCTGCTCATGGACGAACCTTTCGGAGCGGTGGACCGGATCACGCGTGAGCGGCTGCAGCAGGAGTTCATCAACATCCAGCGATCGATGCGCAAGACGGTCGTCTTCGTCACGCACGACATCGACGAGGCGGTCGTGGTCGGAGACCTGATCTGCCTCATGCAGATGCAGGCGCGCATCGCCCAGTACGACACGCCGGAAACCATCCTCACGCGTCCGGCGAGCGACTATGTCGCGGAATTCCTCGGTCGGGAACGACTGGTGCGGCGCATGTCGGTGGTGACGATCGACGCTTCCACGCTGGAGAAGGCATCCGGCCAGGTGCCGGGCGAGCCGCGCGTTCCGCTGACGAGCTCGCTGACGGAAGCTTTCGCGGCGGCGCTCACCAGCCCGACCGAGCATGCGGCCGTCTTCGACGGCGAGCGTTACGTAGGCACGTTCACCGCGACGTCGCTGCTCGAATCGCTGCGGCGCGCGAGCATCCAGGGAGGTGAGCAGGATGCGCCAGGAGTTTGACGTGGTGTGCCTGGGGGGCGGAGTCGCGGGCGAAGCGATCGCGGACGGCCTGAAGAACAGCGGCATCTCGCTTGCAGTGGTCGAGCGCGAGCTCGTGGGAGGCGAGTGCGCTTACTGGGGCTGCGTCCCCTCCAAGACCCTGCTGCGCTCGGGCGAGACGCTCGAGGAGGCGGATCGCGCCCGCGCGCTCGCCGCCTCGCACGTCGAATGGGACGTCGACTTCCCGAAAGTCTCGAAGCGAGTTCTGTGGATGGCCCGCGACCTCGACGACGCCCGCCCCGCCGCTGCGCTCGAGGCGACCGGCGCCCGGCTGTTCCGCGGCGCAGGCAAGCTGGTGGACCTACGCACGGTGGAGGTCGGCGCCGAGCAGCTGGTCGCGCGTCGCGCGGTGGTGATCGCGAACGGCAGCACCGCCGTCATTCCTCCCATTCCGGGTCTGGACACCGTCGAGTACTGGACGAACCGCCAGGCCGCAGTGCCGCGCGAGCTGCCCGCCACACTCGCGGTGCTCGGGGGCGGGGCGGTGGGCATCGAGCTCGCGCAGGCGTTCGCGCGGCTGGGCTCGAAGGTCACGGTGATCGAGGCGGGACCTCGCTTCCTCGGCCTCGAAGAGCCTGAAGCCGGGGCGGCGCTGCTGCCGCACCTCGAAGCGGAAGGCATCACGGTCATCGTCGGCGACGCCTGCGTGGCGGTCGAGAAGCAGGCCGAGATGACAGTCGTCCATCTGAAGTCTGGAGCGGTCATCTCAGCCGACCGGCTGCTCGTCGCCACCGGCCGCCGGCCCAACGTCGAGGCCTGGCAAAAGACCGGGATCACCCAGACCGAGCGAGGCTGGCTGAAAGTCGACCCGCAGACGCTCGAAGCGCGCGCCGGCATGTACGGCGCGGGTGACATCACGGGCCTGGGCGGCTTCACGCACCTCGCTTACTACCATGGCCAGATCGTGGCCCGCCGCCTTCGCGGCGAGGACGCTCGCGCCGACCATACCGCGGTCCCGCGGGTGACTTTCACCGACCCGGAGGTGGCCTCGGTCGGGCTCTCCGAAGCCGTGGCGCGCGAGCGGGGTCTGGACGTCGTGGTCGCGTCCGCCGACCCGGCCGAGACCGCGCGCGGCTACATCCACGACTTCCATGGAGGGGCGCTCAAGCTCGTCGGTGACCGCGGGAAAGGGGTGCTGGTCGGGGCCACGCTGGTCACCCCTCGCGGGGGGGAGATTCTCGGCGAGCTCGTGCTCGCGATCAAAGTCGGCACGCCGATCAAAGTGCTGGCCGACGTGATCCACCCGTTCCCCGCGTTCAACCGAGTCCTGGGCGCGGCCCTGGGCGAGCTGGCAGGCAAGTTGTAAGCGGATTCCCTCTCCCACGCAGTGGGAGCAATCAGTCCGATCCGGCTCGCGCCTGGCGCGCAGGGTCAGGGTGAGGGCGGAAGAGAAGAACCAAGGCGCGTGGGCGCCGTTCGCTTCCAGGCGTTGGTCACCAAGCGCAGGCCCAGCTCCGGTCCGACACCCGCGAGCCTCACCCTGACCCAACCGTAGCGTCCTGTGTAGGCGGCGACGGCAAAGGTCTTGGGGTCCATCGCCACGAGGCCCGCCTGGTCGTCGAGCGAAGCCTTGAGCGAGACGAACTTGCCGTCGAGCGATCCCATTGCGAAGATGCGGTCGCGGACCCGGAACGTAGGCTCGCCCCACGTCTCGCGTTCTTCCGCCTCAGGCATCGACAGGCACACGCGCCGGAACTCCGCGAACTTCAAGTCACGACCACCTCGAACCTGAGCCGTGCGCGCAGCCTCATCAGCGCGGCGAGCACGGGCGCACCGAGCGCAAGCACCATGACCGCATTGCCCACTGCGCGAAAAGTGTCGTACGCGAGAGATGTCAGAAGGTAGAAGCGGCCGAAGTGCAGCAGCGCGGTGGCGGGCGCCATGCCCGGCTGCCAGCCGAGCGTCGGGTTGCCGCGATAGACGGGAACCCAGTCCGTGATGTCAAGTAGCGCACCGAACACCCAGCCCATGACCGCACCGACCACAGCCAGCAGGAGAAGATCGCGCAAGCCTGGGCTCGGCGCGCGCCAGTGGCCGGCGACTCCCGCCGCGACGCCGACCCAGCCCACGGCGAAAACCTGGTACGGAACCCACGGACCAATGCCTCCGCCCGCAAGAGCGGAAACGAGGATCGACAGGGCACCGGCCAGAAAACCGAAGGATGTCCCGAACACGTAGCCGGCGCAGAGAACCAGGAAGAAGATCGGGTTGAATCCGCCGACGCCCTCGATCACGGCCAGGCGGAGCGCAGCGTCGATGGCCGCGATCGCCGCAAGCAGCGCGATGGCGCGAGAGTCCAGCTCTCGGGATCCTGCCTCGACGAGCATCAGGCCCGCGACGCAGCCGATGGCGAGGGTCCATGCCGGCGTGTTGGCCGGAAGATCGCTGCCGATGAACGGCCAAGCAAAGAGCACGAGGCCTGCCAGCGAGACGAGGCCGACCGGAAGAGCGCGCTTCACGCGCCGGCCGCCTGGAGCGCCTGCTCCACGACCGCACCGCCGGACACCAGGAGCACGCGGTCTGCGATCGAATCCCGGAGCTCACCGTCGTGGGTGGCGATGACGACTGCCGCGCCGGTGTCGCGAAGCCTGGTGACGAGGCGTACCAGCGCGTTGCGAGCGGCGCTGTCCATGCCGCGCGTCGGCTCGTCCAGCAGGACCAGTGCCGGGCGCCCCGCGAGCACAGCGGCGAGCGCGGCGCGCTGGCGCTCGCCAGAAGACAGGTCGCGTGGATACCGCGCGGCTACGGCCAGGAGGCCTAGCTCCTCGAGGATGACCTCCGGCGCCTCTTTGTCCTGCTGGAGGTCGAGGGTGAAAGCGACCTCCGAGCGCACCGTCGGTCGGTGCAGGAGCGCGGTCGGGTTCTGGGGTAGATATGAGATCCGACCGGGGCGGCGCTCGACCTTTCCTGCCATCGGCGCAAGGCTGCCGGCGATGAGCCTGAGCAGGGTGGTCTTACCCCCGCCGTTGGGGCCGCTGAGCGCCACCACCTCCCCG
>DAIPXW010000036.1:0-10861 GCA_036783075.1 Candidatus Dormiibacterota bacterium
TACGCGTCCTCCACCTGGACGAGCCAGTCCGCGACGACCACGAGCCTCGCGGTGACGTCGACCTCGACGATCGCGTCGCGCGTCGCGGGGATCAGGTGCTCGACCGTGCCGTCGCGGCTCACCCACACGTCGTTCGCGGGCCGCTCCAGGATCTCGGCGATTGTGCCGAGGCGCTGACCCGAGCTTGTCTGCACCGAGAGCCCCACCAGCTGGTGGTGGTAGAAACGACCCTCCTCAAGTGGGCGCACCGCATCTTCGGGAATCTCAAGGTAACGGCCGCGGAACAAATCAGCCATCGTCCGGTTGTCAATGCCCCGCAGCTTGATGACGAGACCCGGCATCGACGGCCGGCTCCATTCGACCTCGCGCCGCTCCCCCTCGAGAATTACGCGGGCGCCGGCCTCAAAGCGATCTTCGAAGTCTGTCAAGGGCAATACCTTGACAGCTCCGGCGACTCCATAGGCTCCCATCACCTGTCCAACCCGGATCATCCCTGGCTCTCGCCGCCGTTCCCTTTGGCACGCGGCGCGTGGTCTGACAGTGATTGGTTGGCGAGGTCGACGAAGACGCGCTTGCGATCGCGCAGCGACGCGACCCGAACGAGGGTGCGGATCGCCTCGATGTTGCGTCCGGCCTTGCCGATGAACCGGCCGACGTCGGCATCGGCAAGCTTCACCTTGATCGCGACGGTGCCTCCGCCACGCTCGAAGGACTCGACCAGCACCTCTTCCGGCTTCTCGGCAAGCGACTTGGCCACGAACTCGACCAGAGCCCTGTAGTCCACGCCCGGCCCCGCCGGACCCGTCGGGCGATCGCGCCTGAAGCCCCCGCCGCCGCCACTTCGGTTCAAGCCGCCCCCGCGGCGGAAATCACGCCGTTCCGGTCGACTTCTCTGCTCGTCGCTCAAGGATCCCCTCCCGCTTCAACAGGCTCCGCGCGGCATCGCTGGGCTGTGCGCCCTGCTGAAGCCACCGCATGACCTTATCGACGTCGATCTTGACCTCCACCGGGTCCTTCATCGGATCGTAGTACCCGAGGTGCTCGATGAACCGGCCGTCGCGCGGCGATCGCGCGTCCGCCACAACGAGGCGATAGAAGGGGTGCTTCTTCGCCCCCATACGCCTCAGCCTGATCTTTACCAACCTGCGCCTCCTTTTCCCAACAGCCGCGGTAGGCCCGCGGCTTTGCCTTTGCGGTTGACCGCACCGAACTGCTTGGCGAGCTTCTGCATCGCCTCACGCGCTTTCAAAACCCGGTTGACGTCCGCCGGCTGCACCCCGCTCCCGCGCGCGATGCGCCGCTTGCGAGCTCCGTCTAGCAGCTCGGGGTGAGCCCGCTCGCGCGCGGTCATCGACAGGATGATGGCCTCCATGCGGCGCACCTCCTTCTCCGTGTCCGCACCCGCGACCTGGCTCTTCAGCGCCCCGCCACCCGGGATCATGTCGAGCATCCCCTCCAGAGACCCCATGCCTCGGAGCTGGCGGATCTGCGTGAGGAAGTCGTCAAAGGTGAGATGGCCCGCGCGCATGTGCCGCTCCACCTCGCCCGCCTTTTCCTTGTCGATCGTGCGCTCGGCCCGCTCGATCAGGGAGAGCATGTCTCCCATCCCCAGGATGCGCGACGCCATCCGGTCGGCGACGAACACCTCCAGGTCCTGCGGTTTCTCCCCGGTGCCGGCGAAGCGGATCCGCTGGCCCGTCGCCACGCGCAGCGAGAGCGCCGCTCCGCCCCGAGCGTCGCCGTCGAGCTTGGTCAGGATCACCCCGTCGAGGCCGACGGCCGCGGCGAACGCCTCTCCGACCTTGACGGCCTCCTGTCCGGTCATGGAGTCGGCCACGAGGAGGGTCTCGGTCACGCCCGCCGACGCCTTCAACCGGGCGAGCTCTCGCATCAGCTCGTCGTCGACTTGGAGCCGGCCGGCCGTATCCAGGATGACGACGTCGCACACGAGTCGCCTCGCCTCGGCGATCGCCGCCCGGGCGATGGCCTCGACGTCACCCGTCCCCGAATCAAACGCGATGTTCTCTCGGCCGGCGAGGGTCCTGAGCTGCTCCACCGCCGCCGGCCGCCTGAGGTCCAGCGCGGCGACAAGCGGCCTGTGCCCGTCGCGGCGGGCCAGCAACGCGAGCTTCACCGTGGTCGTGGTCTTGCCAGACCCCTGCAGCCCGACCAGCATGATCACCGTGGGCGGTGCCGCCGCGTAGCGCAGCCCTTCCGCATTGCCGCCGAGGAGCTCGACCAGCTCGAGGTTCACCGCTTTCACGACCTGCTGGGGCGCGGTGAGGCCGGAGGCGACCTCGGCTCCATCGAGGCGGGCGCGGACCCGCTCGACGAACTCCTTGACCACCCTGAAGTTGACGTCCGCCTCGAGCAGAGCCAGCCGCACCTCTCGCAGCCCGGCGTCGACGTCCTCCGGCCTGAGGACACCGCGGCCGGAGATCTTCTTCAAAGCGGCCGTGAGCCGCTCACCGAGGGTTTCGAACATCTACTGCAAAGACCCTTCCAGCCGCGCGATGCGCCGCTGGAGGCCGGTCACCTCGCGTTCCAGCGCCTCGACCGCACGCCGCCTGCGCGCCGACTCGGCCAGCAGGCCGAGCCTCCGCTCGTACTCCTGCAGCGCCTGGACCGAGCGGCGCACGATGTCATGCACCGCGGCGCGCGACGTGCCCTGGTGAGATGCGATCTCGGCCAGGGACCAGTCGCTGCGCAGATGGAGGTCGACGACCTCCTTCTGGTGCTCGGTCAAGAGGGCTCCGTAGCGTTCGAAGAGGGCGAGTTGGCGCCCACGAGCCTGCAGGGTGTCAAGGGGCATACCTTGACAGCTTAACAGCGACTTAGAATCGTGTCGCTATGGGTCCCGTGCTGGTCGAGGCATGCCGCTATCACCGTTGGGCCAACCTGCACCTGCTCGACGTCTGCGCCGGCATGTCAGAAGAGCAGCTTCAACTCACGGCTCCAGGGACCTACGGAACGATCGCGGCAACATTTCAACACCTGGTTCACGCCGAGCGCCGGTATCTGTGGAGGCTGGGGGGTGGCGAGGGTTGGTTCAGCCAGCGCCACAAGTTTCCGGGTATCGCATCACTGAGAGAACTCGCGGCCGCCAACGGCGATCAGCTGATCGAAACCGCGAGGCGGATCAAAGGAACCGACGTGGTTGTCTCGAAATGGAAGTTCGGAGCGTACAGGGTTGACCGAGGTGTCATTCTCATCCAGGCGCTTCACCACGGCAACGATCACCGCACTCACGTGTGCACGATCCTTGGTGCCCACGGCATCGAATACGGGGAGATGGACGTCTGGGCATACGGTGAGGCGACAGGCGCCATGATCCGTGTCCCGACGAAGGCATAGACTCGGCTCGTGCTCACCGCTTTCATCCTCGTCCAGTCCACGCGCGAAGGGTTGAACCGACTTGGCTCGGAGCTGGCCGGGGTCGAGGGCGTCGCCGAGGTCTACACGGTGACCGGTGAATGGGACTTCATCGCGATCGTCAGGGTTCGTGAGCACGAAGACCTGGCCAAGGTGGTCACGCAGCACCTGACGAAGCTCGAGGGGATCGAGCGCACCCAGACGATGGTCGCGTTCCAGCAGTTCTCGGCCCATGACCTCGAGGCGATGTTCGGGTTGGGCATGGAGGACAAGCCGGTCTGAGCGAGCTGCTGCCGGTGGCGCTGCGCGCCGCCCGCGCCGGTGCTCGCGTCTTGCTCGACGCCGGTCTCCGCAGACGTGGCGGTGAGGTCGACGTCAAGGCCGCGGGCGACTACGTGACCGCCTGGGACCGCAGGTCGGAGGCGGCAATCCTCGAAGTGCTGGCACGCGAGGCGCCGGGCATCGCCGTGCTGGCCGAAGAGCGGGGCGGGCGGCGGGCGCCGACGATGTGGGCCGTCGACCCGCTCGACGGCACGACCAACTTCACCCGCGGCTTTCCGACCGTCGGGGTGTCGGTCGGGCTGGTCGAGGGCAAAAAGCCGGTCCTGGGTGTGGTGATCGGCCCTTTTCTGGGGCTCGAGTTCACCGCAGCGAGCGGGCGCGGCGCTTACCGGAACGGGGAGCGGTTGCGCGCGTCCAGCACCGTCGCACCGTCGAAGGCCGTCGTCGCCACGGGCTTTCCGTTCAAGGACAGGAAGCTGCTCGACCGCTACCAGCCGGTGCTGGACGCCAGTCTGCGGCGCTTTGAGGACCTGAGGCGGGCAGGCTCCGCGGCGCTCGACCTGGCGTGGACGGCGGCCGGGACGTTCGACGGCTTCTTCGAGCTCGGCCTGAACACCTGGGACGTCGCGGCCGGCGCCGCGCTTGTGATCGAGGCGGGCGGCAGGGTCACGGACTGGTCGGGCGGCGACGGGTGGATCGAGACAGGCAACATCCTCGCGGGTTCCCCCGCGGTCCACGACGTGCTCTTAGAGCTGGCCTCGAAGGCGCATCAGGGGTAGCTCGACCAGCGCCCGCCACTGCTGGCGCAGCACCATCCCGACCGGTACCGTGCCCTTCTTCCGTCCGACCCTGGGCTGCGTCGCGCGCAGCTGCACCGCAGTCCGGAAATCACCCTCGTAGGCGGTCAGCACCTGGGCGATGTCGTGGGACCCGAAGTGGCAGTCGCTGCCACCGATCTGGGCACCGAGGCGCTCGCTGTTCCGCGAGTAAAACTCTTCGAGCCGGCGCCGGCGCCGGGCGCCGATGGGGACCGTGAACATCATCTCGATGCCGTCCACGTGGTGGCGCTCCAGGAGGCGACGAAGCATGTTCGGTTGGATCGATCCGAAGTAGACGGGCATGAACGGGTGCGGGATGATCGCCAGCCCGTCCTGGTCATGAATCGCGGCGACGGTGTCGGCCAGTGACATCCCGCGCTTCACGGGCGTCTTCAAGTACCAGCCGAGCACGTGGGTCTGCGGCGGCCACGCGGTCGTGATCTCCTGGCCCGGCACGACGGCGAGCCCAGCGCCCTCGCCACGCTGCACAACCTCCTTCACGCTGGCCATCGAGTCGTGGTCGGTCACGGCGATGAGGTCGATGCGCGCTTTGAGCGCGGCTTCCACGAGCTCCGCAGGCGTGACCATGCCGTCCGACGCGAAGGTGTGGCAGTGCGGGTCGGCTACGGGCACACCATCAATCCTCGAACAGCGAGCGTACGAAAGCAGCCGCATCGAAGGGCACCAGGTCGTCGATCCCCTCCCCCACACCTGCGATCTTCGTCGGGACGTCGAGCTCAGCCTCGACCGCGATGACCGCGCCACCCTTGGCGCTGCTGTCGAGCTTGGCCAGCACGAGACCCGTCATCGGGATCGCGCGGTTGAACTCTCGCGCCTGCACCAGGCTGGTCAGGCCGAGCACCGCGTCGAGCACGAGAAGCGACTCGTACGGGCCACCGTCGAGGGCTTTCGACGTCACGCGTCCGATTTTCGCCAGCTCCTCCAGCAGGTTGCGCTGCGTCTGCAGCCGGCCCGCGGTGTCGACCAACACCGCGTCGCAGCCCCTGCTCCGCGCCGCCCGGACGCCGTCGAACACGACCGACGCGGGGTCCGCTCCTGCCGTCCCTTCGAAATGCGCAACACCGGCGCGCGCGGCCCACGCAGCCATCTGCTCGATGCCGGCGGCGCGGTAGGTGTCGGCGGCGACTATCATCGGCCGCCGCCCTTCGCCCTTCAGCCGATAAGCCAGCTTGCCGATCGACGTCGTCTTGCCCGCGCCGTTGATGCCGTAGAAGAGCAGGCAAGCCGGCGCTCCACCGAGGTCGAGACTGCGCGGGCGTTTTGACATCAGCGCCAGTGCAGCCTCACCCAGGGCGACGGCGGCCTCCTCCTTTGTGCGAGGGGCGCGAACCCGAACCCCCGCCACGAGACGAGCCGCCATCATGGGGCCGAGGTCGGCCGACACCAGCAGCTCGTCGAGCTCGACGTAATAATCGGCCGAAAGCGGCGGGCTGAGCCCGCGCAGCCCGGCGGCAAGCAGGCCGCGAGTACGACCGCTGACCCGGCTCCAAACGCTCGCGGGCCTTACCTCAGCCGGCCTGCGCGGAGGTTGCGGCCGAACGCGAGGCCGGCTTGCGGATGTCCTCCAGCCGGACCGAGACGAGGTGTGATGAGCCGCTCTCGTCGAGGTGGATCCCGTACAGCGTGGAGGCATGCGACATGGTCACGTGGTTGTGGGTGATGACCAGGAACTGGCGCTGCGCACCCAGCCGGGCGAGCATCTCTCCGAACCTCCCGACGTTCGCGTCGTCGAGCGCCGCGTCGACCTCGTCGAGCACGGTGAACGGGCTCGGGTTGACCTCGTCCAGCGCGAGGACCAGCGCGAGCGCGGCCAGCGACCGCTCGCCGGACGAAAGAAGCGTCACGTTCTGCAGTCGCTTCCGAGGTGGCTGGACGAGGATCTCGACTCCCGAGCGGGGCCCGTCGTCACCTTCCGCGTGGCGCAGCGTGGCGCGGCCGCCCGGCGCGAGCTGAGAGAAGTACTCGTGGAAGTTGGCGGCGACGGCGCCGAAGACGGCCTCGTAGCGCATGTCCTCCTCCTCGCGCAGCTTGGCGATCAGCTGCTCGAGGTCCGCGCGCGCCGCGGCGATGTCCTCGAGCTGGGTCCGCAGCGTCTCGAACCTCTCGTCCAGCTCGCGGCACTCCGACTCGGCGAGCGCGTTGGTCGGCCCGATCTCCTCAAGCCTTCGCTCGAGCGCCCTCATCTCGCGCTCACGCGCCTTTCCGCCAGGCACCTCTTCCGGAGCCACGCCGTCTGGCATCCGCGTGCGGATCTCCTCCATGCGCGCCTCGAGCAGCTCCGCCTCCCGCGCGACCAGCTCCAGGTTTCCCTCGAGCGTGCCCGCCTTGAGCCGCGCGTCGAGCCTCGCCTCCTCAAGCTCGACGAGACGCCGGGCCCCCTCGGCCATCTCCGCGTCGTCCTCCGGCGACTCCTGCTCCGCGGCCTGCAGGGCGTCCCTCGCCGCTTCCCGGGCGGCGCTTATCGCCGGCAGCGCGTCGTGGGCTGTGCCAACCGCCGCCTCGGCTTCGGCCAGGCGCAACTCCCGCTCCTCGGCGGCGGCCAGCAGCCGGGCCAGGTCTTCGTCCACGGCCGCGAGCTGGCGGCGCAGGTCTTCCACGCGGTCCCGCCAGCGAGCCCGCTCGAGCTCCGCCTGGTGGGCGCCGGCCCGCTGCTCGCCCAGCACCTCGAGCGCCGCTTCGAGCTGCCGCGCCGCGACACCGGCCGCGTCCTCCGCGGACGTGGCGGCGCGTTCCAGCTCCGCGACCTTCTCCGTCTCTGCCAGCTCGGCGGCCCGTGCCGACTCGAGCAGCCGTGCCGTCTCCTCGGACCGCGACGCCCCGGCGGTGCGCGAACGCAGCTCGGCAAGCCGGGATTGCGCTTCGGCCAAACGGTTTGCGGATTCGCCCGCCAGCGCCGCTTGCGGCTGCAGCTCGGCGATCCTCTCGCGCAGGTGCGATCGCCGCATGTCGATCGCGACCCTCGGGTCGGCTCCGGCCCGGACCATTCCCGGCTCCCTGTAGGTGCCGTCTATCGTCACGTCCTCGCCCACGACGACGTGCCCCAGGAGCTTTCTGGCGACGTCCTCGAAGCCGGCGCGGCACCGAACGTGGGCGAAGAGCGAACCTTCGCGCGGCTGTGGCGCCGCCGCCGGGTACAGCACGGTGCGCTGCGCGCCGGCCAGCGCGGCCGCTTCGGCGGCGGCCGCCTCGGCCGGGGCGACCAGCGCGTCGACCATCGCCCCCAGGACGGCGGACAGCGCGGCTTCGTAACCGGTTTCCGGGGTGATCACGTCCGACAGCCGCTCGAGGCCTGGGCCGGGCTCCGGTCGCAGCGCATCGAGCCCCTCCAGCTCTGAAGCGAGCCGGGCCAGCAACACCGTTGCCGCGGCCGCGGCCGACGCGTCCGCACCCGTACGGGCCACCTCGTCCTCGGCGGCCGGCAGCTCGCGTGCCGCCTCGGCCATCGCCACCAGCCGGCCGGACTGCTCCTCGAGGAACTCCCGGCGTGTGCGCAGCGACCCGAGCGACGACGACGACGCGGAGACGGCGCGCCGCGCCTGCTCCGCCGCTCGCCGGGCCTGGTGGACCTCTCCCGTGTCCGGTCCCTCGGCGACAGGTTGGGCCTCAGGCACGCTTTCCAGCGCGCGACGCGCGTGCTCGAGCTCGGCCGCCAGCTGGCCTCGGACCGCTTCGGCCGAACCCGCAAGCGCCCTGTTCTCGCTCTCTTCGCGGCGCGCCCCCTCAACGCGCGAGAGGTGGTTCTGCGC
The DNA here is from genome assembly GCA_036783075.1 of Candidatus Dormiibacterota bacterium. GTDB lineage: Bacteria > Chloroflexota > Dormibacteria > Dormibacterales > Dormibacteraceae > Palsa-870. The sequence continues at coordinate 8,240 of DAIPXW010000036.1, forward strand.
GCGCTCCTCCGCGAGCCTCATCGCATGCTCCGCTTCGGCGGCGTCCAGCCGCAGGCGGCCGAGCGTGCGCTGCCTCACGAGGCGCCGGTCCTGGGCCGCCTGGATCTCCGTTCGCCGGGACTGGAACTCCGATTCCGCCGACTGGGCGAGGTCGCGCGCCTCTATCAGGCGGCGCTCGAGCGCCTGCACCTGCGAGGAGGCGCGACGGTGGGCGTCGCGCGCCTCTCGCCACTCCTCCCAGACCATGCTGCCGCGCAGCAGCTCGAGGCGGGCTGTCGCCTCTGACGCCTCCCTGGCCGCGGCGGCCTGCAGGCGGAGCGCTTCGAGCCGCGGTGTTATCTCGGACTTCAAGTCTTCCAGTCGGAGGAGGTTGGCGGCGAGCTCGTTGAGGCGCTGCAGGGCCTCCTGCCGCCGCGCCTTGACGCCGCGCACCTGGGCCGCCTCTTCGAGCAGCTGTCGCCTCTCTGCCGCGGAGCAGACAACGATCGATTCGATGTCGTGCTGATCGATGATCGCGTACGAGTCCACGGTCAGGCCCGTCGACGCGAGAAGGTGGATCAGATCTCGGCGGCGGATGCGGGCGCCGTTGAGGTAGTAGTCGCTCTGCCCGTCCCGTTCCACTCGACGCCTGATCGCGACCTCGTGGTAGTCGACGGGAAGGCGACCCTCCGTGTTGTCGAACACGAGCGTGACCTCGGCGAACGCGGCACGGGCCCGGCGCTCGCCGCCCGCGTAGATGACCTCCTCCATCTTCTTGCCGCGAAGGTCCTTGGCCTGGCCGGCGCCCAGGACCCACTTCAACGAGTCCACGATGTTGGTCTTGCCAGACCCGTTCGGACCGACGATGGCGGTCACCCCGCCTTCGAACCGGATCTCGGTCGCCCGGGCGAAAGTCTTGAAGCCCAAGAGGGTCAGCGAGCGGAGGAACAAGTTCCCGTTACGGTAGCAGATGCACTTGGGGATCGGACCCAACTCCCAGTCGACAGACGGCAGATGTAGCGGTCGGCCGGGCTACAGGCACAACCTGTCGAAGAGCGAGTCGTCGGCCGGCTACTCTGCGGACTCACCGAACTGGCGGCTTCGCGGCTCGGGCTTCGGCGCCTGGAGGTCGCGCTCCGAAAGAGCGATGACCTCGGCGACGCCGCTTTCGATAGCGGGTTCGTTCGGGGGAGCGGGTTCGATCGCAAAGGCCGTCTCTCCTGCCGGCGCCGCCTCGTCAGCCGGCGCGGCCTCTTCAGCCGGCGCCGCCTCGCCTGGTGTCGCGACCTTGGCTCGTGGAGCGCGGCGCGCCCGCGGACGCGCTGTCCTGGCCGGCTTGGCGGCCGACGGCTCTACGGAACCGCCTAGCAGGCTCTGTAGCGCGGCTTTCGCGGCGTCCTGCTCCGCCTCCTGCTTGCTCGCCCCGTGCCCGGTCCCAAGCGGCTCGGCGCCGGCGAAGACGACCGACGTGTACTCCCGATGAGTGCCCACCCTCGCGCCTTCGCTGTCGTAGAACGGCGTCTCGCCGAACCGCTCCTGCGCAACCTGCTGCAGGCGGCCTTTGAAGTTCTCATCGCGCGCGGGCATGGGCAGCGAGCGGTAGCGGTTCAGGTAGTAGTGATAGGCGGCGTCGTAACCCGCATCCAGGAACATCGCCCCGAGGACCGCTTCGAAAGCGTTGGCGAGCAGCGACTTGAGGCTCCGTCCCCCACCCTTGGCGATGCCTTTGCCGAGGTAGAGGTAGCCGCCCAGGTCGAGCTGCTCGGCGAGCAGGGCGAGCGTGTTGGTGTTGACCATGGCCGAGCGCGTCTGCGTGAGCTCACCCTCCGCCGCTCCCGGGTGATGCTTGTACAGATATTCGGCCGTGATCAGCTGCAGCACGGCGTCGCCGAGATACTCGAGCCGCTCGTTGTCGCGTGGCGAAAGATGCGGGCTCTCGTTGGCGAACGAGCTGTGGGTGACTGCCTCGAGGAGCAGGGCGGGGTCGCGGAAGTGGATCCCTATCTTCTGTTGGAGCTCTTGTAGGGATTGGGCCAGAGGGACGGCCTGCGCCTGTGCTATGAGCCGGACTTCTCCTGGATGTACTCCCAGGCCTGACCCACAGTCGTGATCTTCTCCGCGTCCTCGTCAGGGATCTCCAGCCCGGTGTTCTCCTCGAACGCGTAGATCAGCTCGACGAGATCGAGCGAGTCCGCGTTCAGGTCTTCCTGGAATGAAGCATCCATCGTCACCTGCTCGGGCTCGCAGCCCAGCCGCTCGACGACGATGTTCTTGAAATCCTCGAAGCTCAGTTTTTGAGTTTCCATACGCGGATTACTCTACACCGCGCCCGATCCCCGACGGAGCCGGGGCTTGGGTGCCACCGTCGCAGCGGCGGGTGGCCGTGGACGCCTACGCCGGAACGGCTAACTCCTGGACCGCCGCCGGAGTGCTCACGGCCGCCGCCGTGACCGATGGCGCGAGCTCGCGCATCATGCCGGTGAGCGCCCGCTTGGGCCCGACCTCGATGAACGTCTCGCAGCCGAGCTCGACCAGCATGTGAACGCAGGCGGCCCAGCGCACCGGCGAGCGAAGCTGCATCTCCATCACCTGTGGGATGCGCTCACCGCCCAGGTGAGGACGGCCGGTCAGGTTCGCCATCAC
>DAIPXW010000037.1:0-10766 GCA_036783075.1 Candidatus Dormiibacterota bacterium
GCCCGGTCGGCATCGTCGCGAACCAGTCCCGGCACAAGGGCGGAGTCCTGTTCCCGGACTCTTCCGACAAAGCCGCGCGCTTCATCTGGACGTGCAACGCCTTCAACATCCCGCTCCTGTTCCTGCAGGACATACCGGGCTTCATGGTCGGCAGCCAGGTCGAACGCGCCGGCATCATCCGTCACGGCGCGAAGATGCTGTTCGCGGTCGCCGAGGCGCGCGTGCCGCGGATCGCCGTGCTGGTCCGCAAGGCCTACGGCGGCGGCTATCTCGCGATGAGCGGTTCGCCGATGGGACCGGATGCGGTGCTGGCGCTGCCGACGGCCAAGCCTGCGCTGATGGGCCCGGAGAGCGCGATCAACGCGATCTACCTGAACAAGATCAACCAGCTGCCCGAGGAGGAGCGCGCCGCTTTCATCGATGCGAAGCGGCGCGAGTACGAGGAGGACATCGACGTGTACGAGGTCGCCTCGGACTTCTCGATCGAGGCGGTGATCCCGAGCGACGAGCTGCGTGACGAGCTCATCCGGCGCTACGAGATCTACTGCCGCAAGGACGTGCCTTCCGTGAACCGCCGCAACGGCGTGATGCCCGTATGAAAAAGATCCGGCTGGGTGCAGGGAGTGCGTACTGGGGCGACCTGCTGGAGCCGGCCGTCGAGCTGGCCGACAAAGGCGAGCTCGACTACCTGTGCTTCGACCACCTGTCCGAGCTGACGCTCGCCGTACTGCAGCGCCAGAAGGCCAAGGACCCGAACGAGGGTTACATAAAGGACATCGAACCCTGGCTCGAGGCGACCCTGCCGCAGGCGCGCAAGCAGGGTTTCAAGATCGTGACCAACGCGGGGGGCGCCAATCCCGCGGCCGCCGCACAGAAGGTGGTGGAGGTCGCCGCGCGGCTCGGCCTCGGCAAGCTGAAGATCGCCGTCGTCACAGGTGACGACATCTTTCCCGACCTCGACGAGATGCGGTCGATCGGCATCACCTTTCCCAACATGGACACCGGCGAACCCGACATCGACCGCATTCGCAAGGACATCGTGGCGGCGAACGCATACGTCGGCGGCGATTACATCGCGCGCGGCCTCGCGCAGGGGGCGGACGTCGTCGTGTGCGGGCGCGTCTCGGACACGGCGCTCTTCATCGGCCCGATGATGCACGAGTTCGGCTGGTCTTACAGGCCCGAGGACCAGGACAAGATGGGCGCCGCCATCACGATCGGCCACACCGTCGAGTGCGCGGCCCTCGCGACCGGGGCGGTGTCGAACCTGTGGCGCCAGGCCAGGGACCCATGGCGTCCCGGCTACCCCATCGCCGAGGTCAGCGAGGACGCGACCGCCGTGATCTCGAAGGTCGAAGGGTCGGGCGGGATCCTGAACGAGTGGACGGTCAAGGAGCAGCTCGTCTACGAGATCGGCGACCCGAACAACTACTACATGCCCGACGGCATCGCCGATTTCACGACCGTCAGGGTCGAGGAGATCGCGCCCGAGAGGGTGATGCTTTCGAACATGACGGGCAAGGGTCTTCCGGACAAGCTGAAGGTCTGCATCGGCTATCGCGACGGCTGGGAGGGTGAGGGCTCGCTGCTCTTCAGCTGGCCGGACGCGTACGAGAAGGCGAAGCGCGGCGAGCGGATCATTCGCGAGCGCCTGAAGCTCCTTGGCGTCGAGCCGATCGAGCTGCACTTCGACTACATCGGCGTCAACGCGCTGCACGGGCCGACCGCGCCCGAGCCCGGCGAGATGAACGAGGTGGGCCTGCGCGTGGCGGCGCGGACCGTGACGAAGGAGGATGCGGACACCGTCAAACGTGAGTCGACGCACCTTTGGACGCTCGGCGGGATCGGGACCGGCTACCTGTCTCCGGCGCAACCCCGCCCTTCGGTCTCGCTGTGGCCGACCCTGGTGCCTCGCGACCAGGTGCAGATGAAGCTGACGATGGTCGAGACCCCTTGAAAGTCGGGCTGGGTGTCTACAGCTCCGAGTGGATACCGTCGGAAGGGATCACCCATCACCAGGTATACGCCAACGACATCGAGCAGGCGAAGCTTGCAGAGCAGGTGGGGCTCGATTCGATCTGGTACACCGAGCACCACTTCCTGAACTGGAACCCGAACGTCATGGGGATGTGCGCCGCCATCGCCGCCGTGACCTCTCGCATCCAGCTCGGGCCGTCCGTCGTGCTGGCCCCGCTGCACAACCCGATCAAGCTCGCTGAGGAGTGCGCCATGCTGGACGTGCTCTCCGACGGGCGTTTCACCATCGGGGTCGGTCTCGGTTACCGCGACGCGGAGTACGCAGGGTTCAACGTGCGGCGAGCCGCGCGCGCGCCGATGACGGAAGAGCTCGTGCAGGTGTTGAAGCTGGCGTGGAAGGGCGAGCCCGTCACGTTCCACGGGAAGCACTGGAGCTTTGACGGGGTCGATGTCTATCCCAAGCCGCTTCAGAAGGGCGGCCCGCCGGTGTGGATCGCCGGTTACGTCGACGCTTCGCTCGACCGCGCAGCACGGTTGGGCGACGGTTTCATCATGGACGGCGGCACCGATTCGAAATCTTTCGGGGCGAGCGGCTACAACCGCGACATCTTCTGGCGCGTGCAGGACATGGTCGACCGCTACAAGGCGGCGCTGGCCAGGCACGGCAAGCGCTATGAGGACATGGAGTTCGCCATGACGCTGGGCGGGTTCATCTCCGAGGCCGGCGCCGACGACGCGTGGGAGCAGGTGAAGGAGGCCTACATGCTCACTCGGCGGACTTACGGCTCGTGGTACGGGCTGCCGCCGGAGGACTACGCGGACTGGTACCCGAGCAGGATGACCGACAAGGAGCTGGCGGCCAGGCGCAGCGAGATCATGCTCGGATCAGCCGAGGAGATCGCGACCAACCTGAGGCGCCTTACGGACATCGCCGGTGAGAGGTTCCACGTCATGTTCCGGGTCAAGTACCCGGGGATCCCGCACGAGAGGGTGTCGAAGGCGATACGCCTGCTCGGCGAGGTCCGCGACCACCTCAAGGCGTCGGCGGCCGTCTAGCGAACGGCGCCTTCGAGCGGGACCATCCGGCCGCGGCGGATTGTCCACAGGCTGACCGGCGCGTCGATCCGGTCTCCGCCGGCGTCGAAACGGATCCGGCCCGCGACGCCCTCGATGTCGGTGGCCGCGATCGCGTCTCGCATACCGGCACGGCCGGTCGCGCCGCCTTCGATCGCGGCGGCGATGACTGTCACGGCGTCGTAGCACTCGACCACGTACGAAGGCGTCTCTCCGAACGTCGCGCGACACCTCTGGACCAGCTCGTTCGAGGCCCTGGTCCCGAGCGGGTCCGCACCGGCGTACGTGTGGACGCTGGACTCGCCCGCCTCGCCGGCCAGGCCGACGATGGGATTGTCGGGGCCTCCCTCGGAGCTGATCACGAGCGGCCGCAGTCCCGCCGCGTGCAGGGCTTTCATCAGCTTGCTGCTCTCGATCTCCGTCGCGCCGAGGTCGACGACCTGCGCGCCGCCCCGCTCGATGGCCCTGACGATGTCGCCGAAATCCTCCTGGCCGACCCGCATCGCGAGCACGGTCACCGGGCTCCCCGAAAGTGCCTCGTAGCGCGCTGCGAAGGCCTCCACCAGCGGCCGTCCGTAGTCGGTGCCGTCGTGCACCGCGAAGGTGCGGGCACCGGGCAGGGCTGCGTGGGCGTACTCGGCGGCGACCGCCGCCTGACGCTCGTTGTCGGCGCACAGGCGAAAGAAGGTCCGCCACCCGGACCGGCTGAGCGAGTTGTCGGTCGAGCACTGCGTGATCTGCGCCAGGCCTGCCTCGGCGTAGACCGGCGCGGCGGCTCGGCTTGGCCCGCTGTTCTTGTGGCCGATCACCGCGACGACCGACGGGTCCGCGACCAGCTCCCTGGCGACGTCGATCGCCACATGCTCGTCTTCGCGGTCGTCGACGGGCAGGATCTCGACGTCAAGACCACGCTCACGTGCGTCAGCCGCGGCCATCTCGACCGTGCGCAGCATGGGCAGGCCGACGATCGATTGCGGAGTGCTGAGGGGCGCAGCGAAACCGATTCGAAAACGCACGTTCGTTCGTCAACTACTTTAATCTCCACTGAGTGTCTGGCGTCTCCGCGACCTACCGCCGGCTGTTGCGGCGCGAGGTCGTGGACATCTGCATCCTCATCTTCATCGCGGACGTCGTCACGGGCGTCCAGATCCCGGTCTTTCCGCTTTACACGACGAGCCTCGGCGCTTCGCTCGGGATGCTCGGGCTGATCACCTCAGTGCTGGGGCTGACCCGCCTCGCCAGCGCGCTTCCGATCGGCATGCTTTCGGACCGGTTGGATCGCAAGACGGTACTTGTCGGTGGCATGGTGGCTTTCGCGATCTCGTTCCTCCTGTACGCCCTGGCCCCCGCAGCCGGGTGGCTCGTCATCCCCCGCGTGGTCCAGGCGATCGCCATGGTCGCCACCTTCCCACTCGGGATCGCCTACATCGGCGATGTCGTCGAGCCGCGCGACCGCGGCGCCGCGATCGGCGTCTACACGGCGGCGATGGGGTCCGGGTTCGCCGTCGGCCCACTGCTCGGCAGCTGGGTCGGCTCCGTCGCGGGCTACCCCGCGGCATACGTGTGCGGCGCGGTCATCGCCGTGTGCGGCGCGGTTTTCGGGGCCGCACGCCTGGTGAGGAAGAAGGTCACCCCGGCGGACGGATCGCTCGCCCCTCGGCTGGTCGATCTTCCGGCTCTCCGGCTGCTCCTCAGGCAGCCCGCGATGCTCATGGCCTGCCTGGCGAACGTCGCGATGACTCTGTCGATGACCGGTGCGATCTTCACCTACTTCCCCGTGTACGCGCGGGGCGTCGGGATCAGCACCGTGACCATCGGCTCCCTGTTCGCGTGGCGGTCGATCGCGTCCGCGTCGGGCCGCGTACCGATGGGGCCTTTGTCGGCCAGGCTGCCGGCGCACTGGACCCTCGCCGCCGTGCTCGTGGTGGAGGCCGGGATCGACCTCGGGATCTCACGCAGCGTCTCACCGCTCGCGTTGACCGCGCTATTGATCCTCGAGGGCATCGGGTTCGGGGTGTTCCTCGTCTCGGGCCAGTCCGCGGTTGCGGAAGCCGCCGCTCACACAAACCGCGGCGCCGCGGTCGGCATGTTCTGGATGGCGGGCAGCCTCGGCGACCTGTTCGGCCCGATCGTGCTCGGCGTGATCGCCCAGGAGGTCGGGCTGGTCGCGGTGTTCCAGACCACCGCGGTCGCGGTGCTGGTGGGCGCCGGACTTGTGGCCCTCCTCGGCGCCACGGCGTCCCGCCGCAGCGCCCTCGCTCTCCCATTGGGAGCAATCGATAAGTCGCGTTAGCGCGTCCTTATCGCACCCGGCACGCACGGCCAGGGTGAGGGACCGCGGGCTACGGCACCTCGGGTCTAAGGCACCTCGCCGCCAAGGATCTTCGCCAGCACGCCGGCGTCGATGTTTCCGCCCGACACCACGCACACCACGTTGCCGCTGCCGCCCAGGCCTTTCAGGCCCGCGGCGACCGCCGCCCCGGCCGCGCCTTCACCTACGACCGCCGCGCGTTCCACGAGCAGCCGGAGCGCGCCGGCCACCTCCGCAAGGCTGACGACGAGGGAGCCCGCGAGCAGGCGCCTGGCGGGCGCCCACATCTCCGCCAGCATGATCCGGGCGCCGATGCCGTCCACGAAGGTCGGCGTGCGCGGGCACTCGACGACGCGGCCCGCCGCAAGCGCGGCCGCCAGCGGGGCGGCGGTCTCCACCTCGCAGCCGAAGACCCGGACCTCCGGACGCAGTCCGCGGATCGCCGCGGCGATGCCGCAGCTGAGTCCCCCGCCGCCGAACGGGACCAGCACCGTGTCGACGTCCGGCAGGTCTTCCAGGATCTCGAGGCCGATCGTCCCGTTGCCGGCCATCACGGCGGTGTCACTCACCGGGTGGACGAACCGTGCGGGCTCGAGAGGGGCGTACCGATGCGTGGCGAGGATCTCCCACCACTCGTCGTACGGCAGCGCGACGATCTCGGCGCCGAGCCGCCTGATGCCGTCGAGCTTCGTCTGCGGCGCGTTGTCGGGCACGACGACCGTGCACCGCGCTCCACGCCGTCGCGCCGCCCAGGCCAGGCCCTGCGCCATGTTCCCGGCGCTCGCCGTGTACACGCCGGCCGCGAGCTCATCGGCGCCCAGCAGCGCCACCGCGTTGGTTGCGCCGCGGAGCTTGAAAGATCGGATGGGCTGGAGGTTCTCGAGCTTGAGGTGGACGTCGACAGGTCCCGCGCCTTCCAGCTTGATCAGTGGAGTCCGCGGCACGACGCCGGCGAGCCGTTCGCGCGCGGCGCGCACGTCGTCCAGCGTTATGGAGTCCGGTTCGCGCGGCGGAGTCATCGGATGGGCGCCACGTCCGCCCACAGCTGCCGCTCTTTGAGCTCACGCTTCATGATCTTGCCGCTCGGGTTGACCGGGATCTGCTCCATGGCAAGGAACAGGATCCGCTTCGGAACCTTGTAGCCGGCGATGAGCCGGCGGCAGTGCTCCTGCAACTCGCGTTCATCGGCGTCGCGGCCGGGCTTGAGCGCGACGACCGCGCGCACCTCCTCATCCCATCGTTCGCTGGCCACGCCGATGACGGCCGCCTCCGCGACAGCGGGGTGAGAGTAAAGCGCCTGCTCGACCTCGGCCGAGAAGACGTTCTCGCCCCCGCTCTTGATCATGTCCTTCAGTCGATCGTGAAACATGAAGTAGCCGTTTTCGCGGGAGGCGAGATCGCCGGTCCGCAACCAGCCGTTGCGGAAAGCGGCGGCGGTCGCGTCGGGCCTGTTGAAGTAACCGACCATGACGTTTGGCCCGCGGACGCAGATCTCCCCCGCGACTCCGTCGGCGACCTCGTTTCCGGAATCGTCCTGGATCGAGACGTCGTTGAGCAGCATCTCCTGCCCGATCGACCCGTCGAGCGCCGGATTGAACATGTCTTCGGGCCGGAGCCTGGTCACGATCGGGCCCGCCTCGGTCAACCCGTACTGGTAGTAGATTCGCGCGGAGGGCAGCACCTCGCGGACCGCCTCCTTGTCCGGCAACAGGAAAGTGGCGCCGCCCACGTACAGCCTGCGAAACGAGTCGGTGCGGTGCCGCTCCCAAGCGCCGCTGATCAGCATGCGCCGCACCATGTTCGGGATGAAGAAGCCGTTGGTGACGCGCTCCTCCTCGATGACGCGCGCGGCCTGCTCTTCGTCGAAATGCCGCATGAAGACGCTGCAGGCGCCGATCACCAGGTGCGGGAGGAACCAGCACAGAAGTGAGGCCGAGTGGTACATCGGCGCGATGAGCAGGGTGATGTCATCCGGCTCCATGTCGGTGTCGACGATCTCGTCGATCGCGTTGGCCATGACGTTGCCATGCGAGAGAAGCACTCCTTTCGAGGCTCCCGTCGTCCCGCCGGTGTAGAGGATGACGGCCGGAGAATCCGCGGCGACGTTCACGGACGGCGCGGAGGCTGGACCCAGGAAGTCCTCATAGCGCGGGCCCTCCACGATGACCTGCCGCACGCCGGGGGCGCCACCATCGCCGGCCAGCTCCTGGACCGCCGGCGCGAACTGGTCGTCGGCGAGCACGACGCGGGCGCCGCTGTCGTTCAGCCCGTGCTGCAGCTCCGGTCGCGACCAGCGCCAGCTCATCGGCACGGCGATGGCGCCCGCAGCGATCGCCCCCAGGATCGTCTCGGCGCCAAAGATCCCGTTGCCGGCGAGGATGGCGACGGTGTCTCCGGGCCTGACCCCTGCCGCTGCCAGCCCGCCGGCGACCCGCCACGCACGCTCCGCCAGCTGGCGGTGCGAGAGGCGTCGCTCCCGGTCGACCACGGCCGGCGCCAGGGGCCGGCGACCGTGGTTGCGGCGCAGCACATCGGGGACGGTGAGCACTTGCGGCCCAGAATAAACAAACTAACGATCGCTCACGTTATGGGCAGTTGACACGGAGTTGCGGGCGAACTAAGGTCAGGCACGTGCTCGCGAGCGCTGGAAAAGCAGGACGCGGGCACGTCGTCTGATGGCGGTGACACGGCGCCGCCGCTCTGTCGGTGAGAACACGGCCGACGAGATCCGGCAGGTCGCGCTAGACCTCTTCTATAAGCGCGGCTTCCAGGCCACCACCCTCAGGCACATAGCCTCCCGGGTCGGCATCCAGGTCGGCAGCCTGTACAACCACATCACCTCGAAAGGCGACCTGCTCTTCGACATCATGGAGACGGTGATGCTGGACCTGCTGGAAGACCAGCGCCAGGTCGCGCAGACGCCGGACGTGGTGGAGAGGATGCGCCTGCTCGTCTACCACCACGTGAAGTTCCACGGGCAGCGCGCCCAGGAGGTCTTCATCGGGAACAGCGAGCTCCGCAGCCTGAACCGCACGCAGCGCACGCGGATTGTCGGGCTGCGGCACGAGTATGAGCAGATGTTCCAGAACGAGCTCGAGGATGGGATCCGGCAGGGCAAGTTCCTTTCCGTCGATGTCCAGATCACGGCCTACGGGATCATCGCCATGACCACGTGGGTGTCGGCCTGGTACTCGGCGCGAGGCCGGCTCTCGCTCGAGGAGATCGCTGAGATCTATACGGCGATGGTCCTGCGTGGAATCTGGAACCCGGCCGCCGGGCAGCTCGAGACACACCTCAAGCGCGTCGTGCGCGACAACGCCAAGCGGTCGATGGCCGCGGCTGCAGCCAGCAAGTAGCACCGCCCGGTTCGATGCGTCGGGTGAAGGTCGGCGTGACGTTGAAGATGTACGACTACGCCACGTACCGGCCTAAGTTGCTCGCCGAAATCGCCCAGCAGGCCGTTCGTGCCGAAGAGCTGGGCTTCGACTCGGCGTGGGCCATGGATCACGTTTTCATCCAGAGGCCGAGCGGCCGTGTCCTCTCGTACGAGCCGCTGATCGGCCTGGCGCACGCGGCGGCGAGGACGTCCCGAATCACGCTCGGGTCGCTCGTCCTCGGCCACCCGTTCCGGCACCCGGCCCAGCTCGCGCGCGAGGCGGCGGCCCTGGCCGATGCAAGCGCCGGCCGCTTCATCCTCGGCCTCGGCACCGGATGGCACCGGCCGGAGATCGACGCCCTGGGGCTTCCTTTCGACCACCTCGTGAGCCGCCTCGAGGAGGCCGTCGAGCCGCTGCAGCGATTGCTGAAAGGCGAGCAGGTGACCACTAACGGGACCTGGCTGAGGCTGGCCGGCGCGTCGATCGCCGTCACGACGCCGCCGCCTCCTGTCTGGATTGCAGCGGAGAAGCCCCGCATGCTCGCCCTCGCGGCGCGGGCCGACGGATGGAACCACGCCAACTGGGGCGGTGATGACACCGGGCGCTTCGAGGCCTCGCTGTCGGGCCTCCATGAGGCGCTCGAGGCTGCCGGCCGCAAGCCCGAGCAGGTCGAAGCCAGCGCCAGCATCGCGTGCGTGATCGACGGCTGGACGAAGACGCGCGGCGGTTTTCAAGAGCCCGAGATGGCGGTGGGTCCGCCGGAGCGGATCGCCGAAGTGGTGGACGCCTACGCGCGGGCCGGCGCGCGGCACGTGATCCTCTCGTTGTCCCCGGACCCGTACGCGGAGGTCGACCCTATGGCCCTCGAGAAGGCGGCGCGGATCCTGGACCTGCTGTAACCGGGTCGCGGCCGACCACCAGGAAGACGGCGGCGACCAGGATGGCGAGCGCCGGAGCGCCGTAGTCCGCGACAGGCCCCTCGGGGAAGGCGATGCGGATGATCGTCGAGCCGATGACGTAGATGCCGCCGAGGATCAGCACGATGCGGAAGCGGCGGGCGGCGAACCGCAGCTGGCGCCGGATGCCGCCGGGCCGCAGCGACAGGACGGTCAGGCTCAAGCCGAAGACCAGGATCAGCCCGAATACGAACCCGCGCACGCCGCCAAGTTTCCCACTTGACAGGCAGGCGCGACGTCCCGTATTCTTCCTATTAGTTAATTAGCCAGTTAGAAAAATAAGGAAATGGCGAACGATCAGCTCAGTCTCACCTTCGCGGCGCTGGCGGACCCGACCCGCCGCGCGATCTTGGCGCGCCTGGCGTCGGGTCAGCGGTCGGTGACCGAGCTCGCCGAGCCTTTCCAGCTGAGTTTGCCCGGCGTCTCAAAGCACCTGAAAGTGCTCCAGCGCGCCGGGCTGATCACCCAGGGTCGCAAAGCGCAGTGGCGGCCCTGCCGGCTCGAGCCGGGGCGGTTGAAGGAGGTCTCGGAGTGGGTGGGGGACTACCGCGGCTTCTGGGACGAGAGCTTCGACCGGCTGGACGACTACCTGCGCGAGATCATCGACAAGGAGAATCAAGATGGAAGGAGCAACGACGATGGCGAAGACTGAGTTCGAGGTGGTGCCCGGCAGGCAAGAGGTGGTCATGACGCGCGTGTTCGACGCCCCGCGTGAGCTCGTTTTCAAAACGTGCTCGGACCCAAAGCTCTTCTCGAAGTGGTGGGGCCCCAGGCGCCTCACCACGAACGTCGAGAAGATGGAAGTAAAGCCGGGAGGCTCGTGGCGCGTAGTCCAGAGTGACGGCGCCGGTCACGAGTTCGCTTTCCACGGTGTCTATCACGACGTCGTCTCTCCGGAGCGAACGGTCCAGACGTTCGAGTTCGAGGGCGCCCCAGGTCACGTTCTCATGCAAACCGCGACTTTCGAAGACCTCGGCGGCAAGACGAGGCTGACGATGAAGTCGATCTACGAGTCGATCGAGGACCGCGACGCGATGGTCCAGACCGGCATGGAGTTCGGCGCGACCGAGT
>DAIPXW010000038.1:0-10742 GCA_036783075.1 Candidatus Dormiibacterota bacterium
CGATGCCGGCCAGGCTCGAGCCTGGATCGTTCGTCAACGCCACCGTAAGCGCGCCCTGGCGGTTTGCCTCGGCGATCACCGCGATCACGTCAGGCGACGCACCCGACTGCGAGATTCCGATGACGCACTGCCCGTCGAGGCGCGGCGGCCTGGCGTAATGCGTGAACAGCGAAGGGGCGGCGAGCGCGACCATCATCTGGTTCCGCACACCGAAGAGGTACTTCGCGTAGAGCGCCGCATGGTCGGAGCTGCCCCTGGCCGCGATGACGAACCCGCGTGACTTCGCGGCGCGCACGCGGGTGGCGATCGCCGTCACCGCCGCCCTGCTGTCGGCCAGCATCCGCGAGGCGAGCAGGGGTTGCTCGCCGATCTCTTCCCTGAAGCGGCTCAATGCCTATGCGTAGGCCTAGGCACCCGCTTCCGAGGCGGGCTCGGGCGCGGCCGACTCCTCGTGTCGTTTGGCGTCGGCGTTCCGAATGCCGGCCGCGTTCACAAGGGCGCCGACGAGCAGGAGCGCCGCCCCCACCAGCATGGCGAGGTGAAACGACGACGTCGATGCGTCGCGCACGACCGCGACGAGATGCGGGTCCGGTGGGGTGTTGAGCGGGCTCACCTTGTCGCGAAATGCGCTCGACGAGACATCGACGCCCGGCAGCCGAGAGGCTAAGGACGAGTAGAACGTCGCCGTGAGAAAAACGAAGATCAGAGCCCCGGCCAGCTGGGGCCCGACGCGCGATATGGCGTTGTTGATGGCTGAGCCGACACCTGAGTTTCGGACCGGCACCGAGGTCATGAGCGCCGTCGTGAGGGGAGCCACCATCACCATCAGGCCGACCCCGAAGATCACTGAGCCGGGCAGGAAATCGACCAGGTAGCCGAGCGTCGGGAGGTAGGTGCTCGGATCCGCCGGCTGCAAGCGCCATGGCATGCTCGACGCCGGCACGCGGGAATACCACATGACACCGAGCGCCATGATCACCGGGCCCACCGCCATGAACCACCTCGGTCCGAACCGCGCGGCAAGCGTGCCGAAACGCCTCGAGAAGAAGATCAGGAACAGCGAGCCGGGGATGCCGCCCGCTCCCGCGGCCGCCGCGGTGTAGCCCAGGGTGCCCTGCTGATAAAGGGTGAGGTAGTAAAAGGTGACGTACAGCGCGCCGTAGATCAGCAAGGTCGAGATGTTCGTCACCGTGAAGTTGCGTGACAGGAACAGGCGCGGCGGGATCAGCGGGTGCCGGGCGCGAGTCATCCAGACGGGCAGCGCAATCGTCGCGACAACTCCGACGGCGAGCCCGATGTACCCGATGGGGTCCCGCCAGGCACGCTGCTGGCCGTAGATCGCGCCGAAGGCAAGCCCACCGACGGCAAGCGCGACGATCCCGGCTCCGATCCAGTCGAAGTTCGCAGTGGCCTGGTCGTCGCGGCTCTCGGGCACGTGCTTCCACGTCGCCCACGCGGCGACCGCGATCAGCGGGATGTTGATCAAGAAAGCGGCCCGCCACGAGATGGTGTCCACCAGCAGGCCACCGACGACCGGCCCGAGGATGGTGGTCGCTCCGGAGGCGCCCGCCCACGTGCCGAACGCGCGGCCCTGCTCCTCGCCCGAGAAGTTTGCGGTGAGCAGGGCCAGCGAGCCGGGGACGAGCAGCGCGCCGGCGGCGCCCTGCAGGATGCGGAACAGGACCAGCAGCTCCATGCTGGGCGCAAGCCCGCACAGGATCGACGTGGCGCCGAAGCCGACCAGCCCGATCAGGAACATCCGCTTGCGGCCGAAGAAATCGCTCAGCGCGCCGGCCAGGATCAACAGGGAGCTCAGCGTCAGCAGATAGGAGTTGTAGACGTACGACTGGCCCTCCAGCACGCCGAGAAAGCTGCGCGGCAGGTCACGGCCGATCCGGGGCAGGGCGACGTTGACCACGGTCGAATCGAGGAACACGATTCCGGAGCCGAGCACCGCCGCGACGAGAATCCAGCGCTTGGTGGTCATCCTCTCGCCAGGTATTCTGACCGACCCGTCCTGGTCTCCTGTACCAGAAGTGCCGCCGTATCTAGAAGTCTTCGCGACCCATGAAATGCTCGAGGACGCCTGGCCTGGCCAGCTCGTACAGCGCGATGCGGAGCCCGCCCGGCGTGACGAACGACGAGCAGGGGCCCATGGGGATCTCAAGGCCGTGCTGCTTCTTCAACCCGCTCTTCTTGAGCTGGGCCGTCGCCTTGCGCAGGTCGCCTACCCGGTAGACGTAGACGGGACGGTCCCCCTCGAGGTGATCGGTCAGCAGGACGTGTGGTGGCCCGTCGGTCAGCTCGATCAGCGCGACTCGCGCGCCCATGCCTTCGATCGCGAAACCCACGCGGCCGCCGAGCACCTCTGTGAGATAGCGCGCGTCACCGGCGACGTCGCTGCTCGGCGTGTACAGGTAGTCGAGCTGGAGGAAGGGCGCCAGGTTCGCTATCCCAAATCGAAGGTCGTGGCGACCTCGACCCCATTGCGCAGCGTCTGAAGCGTCGAGCAGTAGCGCTCGGCGCTCGACAGCAGCCGCTTCGCCCGCTCCGGGTCCACGCCGTCTTTGACCAGCACCCGTGTGCTCATCTCGATACCTGTCGCCCCCACCTTGATGTCGCGGTCGACGCCCATCGTGCCGCGAAAGTCCCAGTGGATCCGGACGTCGACGTGGACCGATTCGAGCTCGACACCCATGTTGGCGGCCACCGACCTCAACGTGCTCTCCTCGCAGATGGCGAGCGCCGCCGCAAGGATGTCACCGGAGCAAGGCGTGTCCCCCGCGCCACCCGCGGCCGGGTGCAGCCCCGCGCGGATGGTCACGTCAGGGAACTCCTCCGGTGCGACGGCGCAGTGCCGCGGGTCGGAGAGGTCGCTTGGCGCGCTGCGCGCCGCGGTCACGACAAGCGCTGACTGAGGGTCGGATCGATATCGGTCCTTGAGCGGCGCCTGGAGGCTGCGCATGTCGAGCGTGTATGGCATCCCAACATTCTCGCGGCCCATGCCTTTCGCGTGACGATCCTGATCGACGCCCCTATTTCAACGCGTTCGGCAGGCCCGGGCGCCACAGGTGAGCGCCCTGGACCACGATCACGGCGAGCAGGACCAGCACCCCGCCCCCGACCTGCACGATGGTCAGCCGGTCGCCCAGCACCAGAACGGCGAGCAGCACGGTGACGACCGGTTCCCAGGTGCTGATCAGCGCGGCGCGCGCGGCGCCGACGCGAGGGAGGCCGGCCATGAACAGGGAGATCGCGAGCATGGTGGGAAAGAGCGCGATGCCCACCCCCACCGCCCATCCGCCAGGGTTGCGCGGCAGAGCGAGCTGGTGGTTGAGAGCGGCCAGCACGCAAAACGCGAGCGCCGCGCCGCTCATGATCACGGCGCTTGCCGCCAGGGCGGGCGCGGCGCTCATCACGCGCTCCCCGATCAGGATGTAGCCGGTGTAGATCGCCGGCGATGCGAACGCGAAGACAAGCGCCCACGCAAGCTGGAAATGCGCACCTCCCACGAGAAGGGCGACACCGAGGAAGCTCGCGGCAAGCGCGACGCCGTACCAGGCACTCACGGCCCTGTGCAGGAAGGCCCATCCGGCGACGACCACGAGGCTCGGGTAGATGTACGCGATCAGCACGACCAGCGACGCCGGTAGCGTTCGGAGAGCGATGAAATAGGTGAGCGACTGGCCGGTGTAGACGATCGCGCCGAGCCCCACCAGCGTCAGGAGCTGCCTGGGCGCAAGGCGCAGCGGGCTCTGTCCGAAGAGCATCGCGAGGACCCACATGCCGGCGGCCGCGAGCAGGAAGCGGAAGGCGAGGAGCTGCTCCGTCCCCAGGCCGGAGGCGTACCCCAGCTTCGCGAAGATGGCGAGCGTGCCGAAGCCGGTCGCCGAGGCGAGCACCATCGCCGTCCCGATCCACTGTGTGCGGCTGGAGGCGGCAGCTGCTGTGTCTACGGCCAAAGGAGGTGCCCGAGCAGCATGCCGATCACGACAGCAAGGGCGTAGGTGATGCGCGGGAACCGGCGGACTATTGAGCGCACTTCGTTGCTCATCGGGTCTCTGCCGGTCCGCAGCGCGATCGACTCCTCGAGCATGAGCAGGAAGGCCACGAGCGAGAAGGCCGTGGCGAGAAGCGCGATGACCGCGTCGGGCGTGAAGGTCACTTTTGGCGGTCCGCCGGCGAGGTCCTGCCGCGTGCGGGTCCCCAGAGGAAATGCCCGAGCAGCATCCCGATGACCACGGCGATCACGAATGCAAAGCCGGGGTACGAGTGAACCGCGGGCCGGATGTAGTAGGTGATCGGAGTGTGGTTTGTCAGCAGCGCCCAGCTCTCGAAGGCGAGCAGCAGGGTGATCACCCCGAAAAGCGCTGTGACCAGCCAGGAGAAGATGTTGCCGAGGGCGATCATCACGCGCAGATCTTCTGTTCGATCAGCGCGCAGCTTCCACCGTCGTCACCATCTGGTGACCACGACCTTTTTGCGCGTGTAGAAGTCGATGCCGTCTGTGCCGTGAACGTGGAGGTCTCCGTAGAAAGAGCCCTTCCACCCGCTGAACGGGAAGAAGGCGAACGGCTGCGCGATCGGGACGTTGATGCCTGTCATGCCCGCCTCGACGCGGTCCCGGAACTCTCGTGCCGACCGGCCGGACTGCGTGAATATCGTCGCCATGTTGCCCAGGGCCATGCTGTTGGCCTGCGCGATCGCCTCATCGAGTGAAGCCGCTCGCGCCACCGAGAGCACGGGCCCGAAGATCTCCTCGTGCCCGACTGCCATCTGGGAGGTCACGCGATCCAGGATCGTCGGGCCCAAAAAGAAGCCGGGCCGCTCCATCTCGCCACGACCGTCGATCACCAGCCGCGCGCCCTCTGCCACGCCCTGGGCCACGTAGCCCGCGACCCTGTCGCGGTGCTCGGCCCGGATCAGCGGCCCGACCTGCACCCCGGCCTGATCACCTGGCCCCACGACCATCTTCGAAGCCCCGTCTCGCAGCCCGTCGAGCAGGCCGTCCGCCGCGTTCCCCACGGCCACCGCGACCGAGCCCGCGAGGCATCGCTCGCCGGCATTGCCGAAAGCGGAGTTGAGGATGGCCGGCACGGTGACCTCGGGGTCCGCGTCGGGCATGACGACGATATGGTTCTTGGCACCGCCCAGCGCCTGGACGCGTTTACCCGTCGCCGCCGCGGCCTGGTAGACGTGTCGCGCGACCGGGGCGGAGCCGACGAATGAGATCGCGTGGACGCCGGGGTGGGCGAGCAGCGCGTCGACCGCCTCGCGGCCTCCATGGACCACGTTGAGCACCCCCTCGGGAAAACCGGCCTCCAGGAAGATCTCAGCGAGGCGCTGACCCCCCAGCGGAGTCCTCTCGGACGGCTTGAGGACAAAGGTGTTCCCGGCGACGATGGCGAGCGGGAACATCCACAGCGGGATCATCACCGGGAAGTTGAAAGGCGGGATGCCCGCGCACACGCCGACGGGGTACCGGTAGAGGTCCTGGTCGACGCCGCCCGACACGTCCCGCAGCGTCCGGCCCTGGAGCAGCGTGGGCGCGCCGCACGCGAAGTCGACGACCTCAATGCCGCGCCTCACCTCCCCCCGCGACTCGTCCAGCGTCTTGCCGTGATGGCGGGTGATGATCCTCGCCAGGTCCTCGAAATGGTCCTCGAGCAGGGCCTTGAAGCGAAACATCAGGCGCACGCGCTCCATGACCGCCGTGCGCGACCAGGCCGGGTACGCCTTTGCCGCGGCATTCACCGCCGCGTCGACCTCGGCGGCTCCGGAAAGCGGCACCTGCTCGATGACCTCACCCGTCGCCGGGTTGTAGACGGGAAGGGCGCCGCCGCCGTCCGCCGGCGCGCGCCAGTCGGAGCCGATCAGGTTCGGGATCATCGAGCCCTCCTTATGCGCGGAACGAGAATCAGCAGATTAGCTCCGACGAGGTGCGTACGTCTTGCCGCGCACGGCCCTGCGCCGGGCCTATGGCGCGACCCGTTCGGCGGGCGCGACCGTGGCCTTGCTGTCCACCAGGAGCGCGGCGACGGCGGCCGCGAGCAGCGCGGCGACGGCATACGTGTAGAAGGCGGCCTGGATGCCCGCGATCGACCACGCGAAGCCGCCGATGATGGGCCCGATCGTTATGCCCGCGTTCTCGAACTCCCCGAACAGGCCCATGAAAAGGGCGTGACGGCGGCGCGGCATCGATTCGGCGATCCACGCGGTGGCGGCGGGCCAGATGAGCGCCGCGCCAACAGCCCTGACGGCCGCCCCGGCGATCACCTGGCCGAATGACCCGGACGTCGCGTAGATCACGAAACCCAGAGCAGAGATGATCCCGCCCGCGATCATCGTCGGCTTGCGTCCCCACCGGTCGGACGCGTTACCGCCGGGCACTAGCAGCACTCCCCCCACGAGCCCGATCACAAGCATCGCGGTGCCGGCGCTGGCCGCAGAGAGCTGCAGGTGCGTGGTGACCAGAAGGGGCACCAGTGCCAGCTCGCCGCCCGCGCCGACCTGGACTAAAAGCACCATCGACGCGGTGACCGCCAGCACCTTCGTCACGCTGGCCCCGCCGCGCGACTGCACCATCCGTTCCTGGTCGTCCTCGCTCCAGCGCGCGCGATGGTCCCGATACGAGTAGCCCTTGAAAACCAGGATCACCAGCAGGCCGGTGACGATGGGAAGCGCGGCGGACCCGAGCAGCACGTCCCGGATTGGAAAGTGATCGATCAGCTGGCCGCCCACACCTGAGCCGATGGCCCCCGCGATCACCCACTGGGCCGCCACCAGGGCGAGGCCGGTCGCGCGCAGGTGCCTATGGAGCGACGTGCCGAGGTAGGAACGGGCGATCGGGCCGGCGGCGACCATCATCCCGCTCGAGAAGAAATAGGCGACCGCGATCAGAAGCACCGAATCGACCCGCGCGAGGACGACGATGCTGCCCGCGTAGAGAAGGTGCGAAGCCACCAGCGGGACCCTGTACCCGAGGCGGTCGGCGAGGATGCCCCAGAGCCACTCGAACGCGAACATTCCGAAGCCGAACATCGACAGGGTGAGGCCGATCTCGTTGGGGCTGGCGCGCAGCTGGCGCAGCTCGAGCGGAAGGCAGATCTGCAGCAAGCCCGTGGCAAGGGTCGAGAACGTCAACGCGGCGACAAGGCCGCCGCTCCGGCTGCGCATCAGTGGCTCCGTTATGGCCGGCATACGATAGGTGAAAATCCGATACGGTCGGACCGCGCTGGCCTGAGTGCGCGCGGCTTGCCGCGGAGACCGGGTACGGTGATGACGATGACCACGGGCGCCACGCTCCTCGACCTGCTCGCGCAGCCAAGCCCTGGCGCGGCTGCGATCGTGGTCCCGGACGGGGTGCGCCTGACCTATCGCGCGCTGAGCGAGCAAGTGGAGGCGGCGGCGGATGAGCTCGCGCGGCTGGGCCTCGGCCGCGACGACAGGATCGCGCTCGTGCTGCCCAACGGAGCGGAGGCGATCGTGCTCTTCCTCGCCGCGTCGACCACGGGCACGGCGGCCCCTTTAAACGCAGCATATAAAGAGGAAGAGTTCCGGTTCTACCTCGAGGACACCCAGGCCCGAGCGCTCGTGGTTCCCCCTGGGCAGGGAGAGGCGGCTCGGCGAGCGCTCCCCGCCGGCGTTGCGTTGATCGAGGCCACCATCGGAGGCGACGGCAGGCTGGTGCTCAACAGCCAGGCAGGTCGCGCAAGCTCGCGATCGGCGATCGCTCCAAAAGGCGATGACGTGGCGCTCGTGCTGCATACGAGCGGGACGACAAGCCGGCCGAAGCTCGTCCCGCTGCGCCAGCGCAACCTGTTCTTCTCAGCCCAGAACATCGCGCGGACGTACGCGCTCTCCCCCACCGACGTCGCGCTTTGCGTCATGCCGCTGTTCCACATCCACGGCCTGATGGCCTCGACGATGGCCACCTTCGCATCAGGCGGGACGGTCGTCGTGCCTCCGAGGTTCGACCCGATGGCGTTCTGGCCCGTGGCCAAGGAATACGGAGCCACTTGGTACTCGGCGGTGCCGACGATGCACCAGCTGCTACTCATGCGCAATCGGGGCGAACGGCCCGCCGGCGCGGAGAACCTGCGCTTCATCAGGTCCAGCTCGTCCGCGCTGTCGCCCGAGACCATGCGCCAGCTCGAGGCGAGGTTTGGGGCCCCCGTGCTGGAGGCTTACGGGATGACCGAGGCGTCACACCAGATGGCGTCGAACCCGCTGCCGCCCGGGGAGCGCCGCGCGGGGACGGTGGGCATGGCCACCGGCATCGACATCGGGATCATGGACGAGGCCGGCGGCCTTGTTGCGAGCGGCGACCCAGGCGAGGTCGTGATCAAAGGGCCGAGCATCATCGACGGCTATGCGAACAACCCCGAAGCCAACGCGAAGTCGTTCGCCTCGGGTTGGTTTCGCACCGGCGACCAGGGCACCCTGGACGCGGGCGGGTACCTGTCTTTGATCGGGAGGCTCAAGGAGATGATCAACCGGGGAGGCGAGAAGATCGCGCCTCGCGAGATCGATGACGTTCTCCTCCAGCACCCTGCGGTCGGCGAGGCGGTCGCTTTCGGAGCGCCCCACCAGACCTGGGGCGAGGAGGTCGTGGCGGCGGTCGTGCTGAAGGGCGAGGCGACCGAGAAGGAGCTGATCGCGTTCGCGCGCGAGCACCTGGCCGACTACAAGGTGCCGAAAAGGCTGTTCATCGTGGAGAAGATCCCCCGCACAGCGACCGGGAAAATCCAGCGCCGCACCGTCGCCGAAAGCCTGAATCCGCAACCGCCGCGGCCGACTTTGTGATGACGGTCGCGATCGTCGGCGCCGGGGCGATCGGCGGCCTGCTCGGCGCGCACCTGTCGCGCAGCGGGCAGGACGTGGTCTTGATCGCGCGCGGGCCGCACCTCGCGGCGATGCGGGAGCGCGGGCTCACGGTGCGCAGCCAGGAAGGTGACTTCACGACTCATCCCCGATGCTCCGACGACATGGCCGCCATCGGCGAGGCGGCAGTAGTGTTCCTCACGCTGAAGGCTCACAGCATCCCGGCGCTGGCCCCGGCGATCGGGGCGGCGCTGTCCGAGACGGCATGCGTCGTGGGAGCGATGAACGGCATCCCGTGGTGGTACTTCCCCGACCGGCACCTGGAGTCCGTCGACCCGGGCGGGGTGATCGCTCAGAGCATCCCCTCCCGGCGGGTGGTCGGGTGCGTCGTCTACCCCGCCGCCACCGTTGTCGCGCCAGGGGTCGTCCAGCACGAGGAGGGCAACCGCTTCTCGCTCGGCGAGCCGGACGGTTCCAAAAGCGAGCGCGTCCAGAAGATCTCGAACATGCTCGCGGCGGCCGGCTTCAAAGCCCCGATCCAGTCGCGCCTGCGGAACGAGATCTGGCTGAAGCTGCTCGGCAACGCGACGCTCAACCCGGTGAGCGCGCTGACCCGCGCAACGCTGGCCCGGATGTTCGAGACCCAGGACGGCCGCGACCTGATCCGCACCCTGATGGAGGAGGTGGCGACGGTCGCGCGCTCGCTGGGTGTCGAGCTGCCGATCAGCGTCGACAAGCGCATGGAGGGCGCGGCCGCAGTGGGTGAGCACAGGACGTCGATGCTGCAGGACCTCGAGGCGAACAAGCAGCTCGAGGTCGACGCCCTGCTCGGCGCGGTGATCGAGATCGCTGACGGCAACGGCGTCGCCGTGCCGGCGCTGCGGGTGCTCTACGCGCTGACCAAGCTCCTCTAGAGGCGGGGCGGCTCTAGCCGGGCAGCCAGCGCGCGGTCCGGCTCGGGCCCTCGATGGCCCAGCGCAGCGTGTCGAGGACCTCGGCGAGGTGCGCGACCATGGCCGCCTCGGCCGCGTCGCCGTCATGCGCCTTGAGCGCGTTGAAGATCGACTCGTGCTCACGGAGCGAGCGCTCGGTCCGGCCCGGCCTCAGGATCGTCTGGTACTGGAACCGGATGCCCTGGGACTTGAGACCGCCGACCAGCCTGCTGGCCGTCGGGTGCTCGGCCGCCTCCCAGATGCGCTGGTGGAAGCTGACGTTGAGCTCCGAATAGCCGATCGAGTCGCCCTCCTCGACGCGCTCTCTCATTTCCAGGATGACCTGCTGAAGGTCGCGGAGGTGCGCCGGCGTGGCGCGCGCCGCAGCGCGCCTGGCCAGCATGCCTTCGAGGGTGGCACGCACCTCTTCGATCTCCAGCGCCTCCCGGTCGGAGATGAGGCGGACGCGGGCGCCACGGTTCGGCTCGAGGACGACCAGGCCCTCCTGGTCCAGCCGGACCAGGGCCGCACGCACCGCCGTCCGTCCGGCGTCGAGCTGAGTGGCGACCGTCGCTTCGACCAGTCGCTCGTTGGGATGGAAGCGCCCGCTGACGATCGCCTCGCGCAGCTTGTGATAGGCGTCCTTCCGGCGGGTCTGAACGTTCATCTTGCCACCGTCGACATTATCGTCAATAATGTCGACAATCTAGTCACTAACTCAGTAGGGGAGGAACAGTGAAGAGCTTCGGTTCGCGTACTGGATCGGTCGCCCTGTCGACCCTGGCCGTCGTCGTGCTGGCCGCCTGCGGCGGAAGCTCGTCGAGCGGTAGTGGCCTAGGTTCCGGGGACCTCCTCGTCGGCGTGATCGCGCCGTTCACCGGGGCGGACGCAGGTCTCGGTCCCGCCTACTACGCCGCCTGTCTCGCGGCCGCTCCGTCGATCAACAACAACGGAGGCGTCGGCGGCAGGCAGGTCAAGTGCCAGCAG
>DAIPXW010000039.1:0-10617 GCA_036783075.1 Candidatus Dormiibacterota bacterium
GCGTGCGCGTAGAGCGCGCACGCACCGGTCCGCATGATCAGGTTCTGTACGGCGACGCTTCCGCTGATGTTGACCTGGCCTGCCGCGCACGTCAGGTTCGTGGCGGACACCGCAGGCACCGAGCCGGTGAGGTCCTGCGCCACCGCACGCCGCACCACGGTGGTGTTGGTCTTGCCCACCTCGCCTCCGAACGAGATCGGGAGGGTCAAGGTCAGGATGACCTCGACTTGCTGCTGGTGCGCCCTATATGGGTAGTTGATGGTCGCGCTCAGGCCGCCGGCGAAGGTGTCCGTGCCCGTGTACGGTGTGGCGCAGGTTCCGGCAGCGATGTTGAGCACGCCGGTGCGGGTCCGCTGCGTGGCGAGGAAGTTGTCGGCTTCGGTGATCACGGTGGTCGCTTTGCCGGCATCGCAGCCGACGCCGATCTTCAGCGCCGAGTCGAGGGCGGACTCGTCTGCCATCTGCTGCAGCTGGTTCTTCTGCCACTCCACCGAACCAGCAAGCAGCACCAGTGCGGCGGAACCGATCAGGGCGAGAAGCGACAGCGCGACGAGCACCATGACCTGTCCCGACTGCGGCCCGGTGCGCCTCGACATCAGTGCTCGCTCCGCGCGACGCTTTGCGAGTCGAATGTGATCGCCGCCGGGATGCCGAGGAACCTCGCCATCACCGGCTGCCACTTGAGCTTGAAGTCCACGACCACCCTCTGGTTGTCGGAGGTGCGTACGGCCGCCCCGTTTGTGGCTGCGCAGGTCGGGCAGCTCCATCGCGGCGTCGGTCCACCTGATGAGTCCAGCTCATAAATGAAGACGTAAACCGTGTTCGGGTTGATGGCCCCGGCGAGAGTTATGGTGCCCGGCTGCGTCGGATCCGCGTTGGCGACATAGGTTCCGTAAGCCGGAGGCGACGAGATCGCGGTCGAGTCCTGGTAGACGACCGAGACGCCAAGGGGGTCGAGCTGGTGGGCACCGTTGACGAGCGGGGAGAGCGAACAGGGGGTGGTGAGGGCGGTGCAGTCCGGGGAGAGGGTGTTGGAGCCGCTGTAGTAGAAGAGCGAGGCCTGGCGCGCGGTGTCGCGCGAGGCTCCCTGCAGCAGCGCGTACAGCAGCATCCCGCGACCCATGTCGACCGTGGCACCGATGATCAAAAGCACAACGGGTGCCACGAGGGCGAACTCCACCAGGGCCTGCCCCAGCCTCGACTGTTTCACCAGGATGTCGTCGAGCGGCTGGAACCCGAGATGGTGATACCGCCTCCGAGAAGGTTCAGGTCGCTGAACCCGTAATACACGGACACATCGATCTCCGATTGGTAAAGCTTGGTGACGGTGCCGGCGCAGTCGGCGCTTGCGCCGCAGTAGACGACCACCACCGCCTGGCCGGCGACCGGCGTCGTGTAGTCGGCGGGGCTGGTGAACGGCGGCGCGTGGCCGACCAGCTTGGGACAGGTGATGTTGCTCGTGATGGCCGCAAGGTCGGCGGTCACGAGGCTGCACATGTTGGTCAGGCCAGGCCCGTTGGTGCTCGCTGTCTTGCCGGCCGCGTAGCGGGCGGCATCCCGTGCGGCGTTGGACGTCGCGGTCGCGAACGTGTAGCCGCGGCCCAGCTCCGTGACGCCGGCCACGAGCAGGATCAGGATCGGGAGGGCGATCGCAAACTCGACCAGCGCCTGCCCGCGCCTGCGTCCGTCTGTGTCAGCCATCCAGCTTCAGGTTGGCGACGATCGTGCGGGCCAGCTCGGTGGCCCCGCGCGACACCAGCGAATTGGGATCTCGCACCAGCACGAGCCCGCCCGCGAGCGCCGCGTCTTCGGGCCGCGTGTCGTCGAATCCTATCGTCACGGACATCTTGCGGCCGAGGATCGACTCGACCGCCGCCTTGTCGAGTGGGGGGTGGGGCACGCGCTGGTTGAGCACGAGCTCGATGCGGTTGTCGGGCACGTTCAGGATGTCGCGAAAGACGGCCAGGGAGCGCCGCGCGTCGGTCATCGCCGCGATCTCGGGCGGGATCACGATGACCACACACTCGGCCCGCTCGAGGACGGCAAGAGCCGCCTCGGCAAGCGAGGTCCCGAGGTCGACGACCACGAGCTTCTGCCAGCTCACCACAACGTCTAGAACGCGGCCGGTGAGGTCCGCGGTCATCAGATCGACCTCTTCAGGTCTCAGGGTCCCTGGAAGGACCCCCATGCCCGAACGATGGTTGACGATGTTGCCTCTGAGCACGGCCTCGAAGTCCGCGTGGGCCGCCTTCGACGCGCTGCCGATCGAGCCTGTAGCGATGAGGTCGGCGAACAGGGCAGCGTGGCCGAACGGCGCGGACAAATCGACCAGCAGCACCTGGCGAGGGAACTTACGGGCGAGGGCCGCTGTGGTGTTGACCGCCAGCGTCGTGACCCCGGAACCCCCCTTGGCGGAGAAGAAGGCCACGATCGGCGCCGCCGTCCGTGACAGCCGCTGCGTGCCGACGGCGTCCACTGCCGAAAGTTCTTGCTCCCAGAGCCTGTCCAGAGCCGGAGCCACCTTCTCGACGTCCGTCGCGAGGCTTTCCATCAGTCCGTCCCGGTCAAGCGTGAGGAGCACGGCGTCGGTGATGCCGAAGATGCTGGTGACGTAGCGGTCCTTGGTGCGTGGCGCCGGAAGGATCACGAGGTCGCCGGGGGCAGGGCGCCGCGTCAGGACGATGGCCCCGCTGCCGTCCGTGATCGACTCCTCGACCTGACCGGAGGCTACGAACACCACCACGTCCCCGCCCTGGGCGTTGAGCCTCAAGGTGTCTCGCGCCGTCAGGCCGATGGCGCGCAGCCGCCTCGCCACCGCCCGCAGCGCACCGTCGCTCAGCTCCGCGAACACCGGAGACATCTCCAGGATGCGCATGCGAAGCTGCAGGGTGGAAGGCGTTTGATCGGCGGGGGGCGGCTGGCTGACACCCACCTGGCGTGGTTCTTCCTCCCGCGCCCGAGCGGTTTGTTGCACCTCCCGGGCACTCAATACGCCGATAATGTACCAACGTCCCCCTGGGACCGACCCTTCATCCCACCACAAACTTGAACACGAGGCCGTCTGCCGAGATCGCAGCACAGCGCCCGACCAGGAGGCCGGGGGCTAATTCCCGCGCCCCGAGATCCAGGCTTTCCACCACCGTCGAGCGAGTGCTTAACGCCGCCATCGCCGGCGAACCGCACGTCGTCCTTAACGTTGGAGTGGCCGAGCTGCTCGCGGAGCCGGGCCCGGTGTCGACCGTGGTCGCGGCGGCGATGGGCCGGGCCGGGCCGGGCCTGACCGCTCAGGAGCGCGTCACGGTGCCCTTCCGGCTCTCGGGTCTCAGTGACGAGCTGGTCAACTCGCTCGTCTCCCCGAACCCGGTGACCAGGGCGGCAGCCGCGCAGCTGTGCGGTGCGCTCCGCCTCACCGGTTCGGTGATGTGGATCGCCGACCTGATCGACGACCCCAACGCCAAGGTGCGTGACTCCGCGATCCGGTCTCTCGCGCAGATGGGCGGGCGCCGCGCCGTGGAGTCGCTCATGGCGGCCGTGGACAGGATCCCGATGCACCGCCTCGCCATCACCCTCGCGGCGGCCGCGTCTGACCTCGACATCGAAGCGCTGATGCGCCAGCCGGCGAGTGAGAAGGCGGCCGTCGTGACGGTGCTCGCCTGCGGGTTGAGGCGCGACATGCTCCGCGTGCCGCCCCTCCTCGGCATCGCGCATGACAGGCGCTGGCCGGTGACGGTCCGCGTTGCGGCGTGCAAGTCGTTGGGCATGATCGGGGACAAGTCGGCGGCCGTAGGTTTGGGCATCCTTGCCGGCAAAGACCTGAGCGTCAACGTGAAGAAGGCCGCCGCGCTTGCGTGCCGTCGATTGGACCGGCCCGCCGGCGAGCCGCCGGCATGAAGCTCTCCGAGCGTTTCGACCGCCGCTACCAGCAGTCGCCCGTGGCCCCCGTCGCGCCGGCGTCCCAGCAGCAGGGCGACGGCGTCGCCACGGCCAAGCCTGTGGCACCCGTCGAGCGCCGGGTCGTGCCGCGCGAGGGCGCCGCACCGGCTAATGAGCCGCCGACGGCGCAGTTTCGCGCGCTCGAGCAAACAACTCAGCTGAGCCCTGCGCTGGCCGCGGCCAAAGCGGAGATCCATGCCCTGCTGCTCACCCGCCACGCCGCCGCCATAGACATCAACAACCGCGCCGGTATCAGGCGCCTTCTGATGCAGCTGACGGAGGACCACTTCCGCGCCAAGCCGCCGGCCGCGATGGTCACGCCGTTCGACAAGGAGCGGATGGTCGAGATCCTGTTCGACGAGGTCATCGGCCTCGGCCCGCTCGAGTCGCTGCTGCGCGATCCCGACATCAGCGAGATCATGGTCAACCGGCCCGAGCAGATCTTCGTCGAGCGGCAAGGCCGGATCGAGCTCACCACTCTCGCGTTCGAGGATGAGGCCAGCCTGCGCCGCGTGATCGACCGCATCGTCTCGACGATCGGCCGGCGCGTCGACGAGTCCGAGCCCATGTGCGACGCGAGGCTCAAGGACGGATCACGCGTCAACGTCGTCATCCCACCCGTCGCCATCTACGGTCCTTGCCTGACGATCCGGAAGTTCGGCAGGGAGGTGCTCACGCCCGAGATGATCGTTTCGACCGGCGCCGCGACCGAGGCGATGATCGCGTACCTCGACGCGGCCGTGAAGACCCGCCTGAACATCATCGTGTCGGGCGGAACCGGCTCAGGGAAGACGACGCTGCTCAACGTGCTGTCCGGCTTCATTCCGCCGACCGAGCGGATCGTTACGTGCGAGGACGCCGCCGAGCTGCGCTTGCGCCAGGTTCACGTCATCAGCCTGGAGTCCAAGCCCCAGAACGTGGAAGGCCGCGGCGCGATCTCGATTCGTGACCTCGTACGCAACTCGCTGCGCATGCGTCCCGACCGGATCATCGTCGGCGAGTGCAGAGGCCCCGAGGCGCTGGACATGCTCCAGGCGATGAACACCGGCCACGACGGCTCGATGAGCACGCTGCACGCGAACAACCCGCGCGACGCGGTCAACCGCCTCGAAACGCTGGTCCTCCTGGCGGGCACCGAGCTGCCTTCGCGCGCGATCCGCAGCCAGATCACGTCCGCGGTGAACGTGATCGTGCAGACGGAGCGATTGCGGGGAGGCGCGCGGAAGGTCGTCAGCGTGGCAGAGGTGCTCGGCATGGTCGACGGTGAGATCGCCCTGCAGGACATCTTCGCTTTCCACCAGGTCGGGGTCACCTCGGAAGGTCGTGCGGTCGGCTTCCACAGCCCGACCGGCACCAAGTCCACGTTCCAACCGCATTTCACGTCTTACGGCATTGAGTTGCCCGATTCAACGTATGCGCCCAAGACTCAACCTCCGGCGGAGCGGCTGTACTGACGTGGGGGAATTCGACGACCTGGGCAACAAGGAAGCTGATGCGATGGAAGGCGATTCACACGTCAACGGTTCGCCCAAGCCAGGCGTGCTGGACGCCGAGCTGCTCGCCGACTTCGGCCACCAGGTCCGCAACCAGCTGAACGCGGTCGTCGGGGCGGCGGGCCTGCTTTCGGGCAGCGCCGCCTCGCCGGAGGAGAGGGAGCTGGCGTCGATCGTCGAGCTCGGCGCGGAGCAGATCGCGCGGCTGGTGGACGACGTGCTCGACGCGGCGATCATCCAGAGCGGTGAGTTCGAGCTGGCGCTGCACCCGTTCGACGTCCGCGGCAGCGTCGAGAGCTGCATCGGGTTCGTGGCGGAATCCGCCGGGGCGAAGGGCCTGGATCTCTCGCTGCAGGTCGAGCCTGACGTCCCGAGCGTGATCGTAGGCGACTCCCGTCGCCTGGAGCAGATCGTGCTGTCGCTGCTGCACGGAGGGATCGACCGCACGTACCGGGGCGGGGTGGGAATCCAGCTGTCCTGCGAGGACAAGGGAGGGCTCGTCGCGCTTCACTTCGCGATTCGCGACACGGGACGGGGGATCCCGGCGAGGATCCTCCGCGGCGGTCTCGATGGGGTGACCAACCCACGCGACCGGCTGGAGCCCGGAGACCGGCTCGCTGTGCTGAGCCTCGCGACCACCAAGGACCTGGTCGCGATGATGGATGGCGAGCTGCGGGTCGAGCAGGGCGGCGTCGAAGCGGGACCGGACGCGGGCACGTCGTTCGAGTTCACGATCCTCGCCGAGGTGCTGCCCGCTTCCGCAGGCAACGGGCAACTGACGCTGGAGGGCGTGCGAATCCTCGTGGTCACCGCCGACCCGACCGAACGCCGCGTGACCGCGCTGCAGTGCGAGCAGTGGGGTGCGCGCGCGACGTCGGCGACTCCGGATGAGGCGATCAAGGTCGTTCAGGCGGGACAACCTTTCGACCTTGCGATCGTCGAGCACAGGCGGCCTGACATCGACGGCGTCGCGCTGTCCGCCTCCCTGCGCGCGCTGAGGCGCGCCGATCAACTCCCGATCGTTCTCATCGCCGTGGCGATACCGGGTCCTGATGAGGCCGCCGCGGCCGACAGCGGTGTGATCCAGGCCACGCTGACGAAGCCGGTCGTAGCCCGCAGGCTGCACGACGTGCTGGTCCAGGTCGGCGCTCACGTGGCGACCCAGCCGAAGTCGGTCCCTGAAACCGTTGCAGGCGGGCTCCGCGTACTGATCGCGGATGACAACGCGCTGAACCAGAACCTGTTGAAGCGCCTTGTGGTCAAGCTGGGCCACACCGTGGACGTCGTCTCGAACGGCCGGGAGGCGGTCGCCGCGGTCGCGCAGCAGCCATACGACGCTCTCCTCATGGACGTGCTCATGCCTGAGATGGACGGCCTCGCCGCGGCCGAAGCGATCTGCCGGCGCTGGCCGCGAGGCAACCGTCCCCGCCTCATCGCGCTCACCGCGATGGCCGGCCCCGGTGACCAGGAGCGCTGCCTAAGGGCGGGCTTCGACGATTACATGAGCAAGCCGGTGCACCTCGAGGAGCTCGAAGAGGCCTTCAAAGCCGCCGCGGGGTACAGGACGACGCAGGAGCGCGCGGGCCTGTAGGTCTTGCGTTTTCCCTCTCCCGTTTACCGGTAAGGGTGACGCCCGAGCTTAGTTTCCGAGCCGGTTGTCGATCCGACCTTCGGTCGCCGCACGCCGGGATGCGCGAGCCTCGAGGTAGACCACCGCGATCACGATCGCTCCGCCCAGCACCATCAACCCACCGAGCGCCTCGCCTTCGACGCCACGCGGTTCAGTGATGATCTGAACCATCGCCGAGCCGAAGACGAGGATGTAGCTCACGCCGAGCAACCTGACCCTGGGCGCCACCTGCGTCTCGTCGGCGCCGCGCCACGGCCGCTTGCCGACGATCAAGAGGTAGGCGCCCATGATCAAGGCGAGCCCGGCGAGGATCAGTGAGGCGAGCTGAACGTAGGCTGTGGTCACCGGCGCCAGAGTTTACCCCCCCAAGCGCCGGTTCTTACAATCGAACACCCAATGTCCCGCTCCGAGCCGATCAAAGCCGTCCGTGGGATGCGCGACATCCTGCCCCGAGACCGGGCGATCTGGCGCGCAGCCGAAAAAGCGGCGGCGGACGTCGCTCGCAGCTTTGGTTACGAAGAGATCGTGACGCCGCTGGTGGAGCACGCGGAGCTGATCGAGCGCGTCGGCGAGGACACCGACGCCGTCGCCAAAGAGCTCTACAGATTCGACGATCGCGGCGGCCGAAACCTCGCTTTGCGCCCGGAAGCGACTGCCGGGGTGGTGCGAGCCTATTTCGAAGGCGGCCTCAACCAGGATCCGCAACCGTCCCGGCTCTACCTGATCGGACCGATGTTCCGCTACGAGCGGCCGCAGAAGGGCCGCTACCGGCAGTTCCTCCAGCTGGACGTCGAGGCGATCGGCAGCGCCAGCCCGGCGCTCGACGCCGAGGTCATCGAGCTCGCGTCCACGTGGCTGCGCGAGGTCGGCCTGAGCGACTTACGCCTGGAGCTCAACACCATCGGTGACGCAAAGTGCCGGCCCGCCTACCTCGAGCGGCTGCGCGCGTACTACGCGCCATTCAAGTCGCAGCTTCACGGCGATTGCCAGCTGCGGTTCGAAAGCAATCCCCTTCGCCTGCTCGACTGCAAGGTGCCGCAATGCCAGCCCTTCAAGGCCGAAGCACCCAGGATCACGGACCATCTGTGCGAGGAATGCTCGGAGGCGTGGTCCGGGGTCAAGCGCCTGCTCGACGGTGCCGGGATCGAGTATCAGCTCAACCCTTACCTCGTCCGTGGCTTGGATTACTACACCCGCACCGTGTTCGAGTTCTACCCCGCAGGCGCGACCGGGCAGCAGGACGCATTCGGAGGTGGCGGCCGCTACGACGGCCTGGCCGCGGCGGAGGGCTGGCCGTCGACACCCGCGGTCGGCTTTGCCGCGGGTCTTGACCGCGTGACTGAGAGGATGGCGGCGAGCGGGGAGGAGGTGATCGCGAGCCCGGCGGCCGATGTCGCGGTGCTGACCGACGGCGACCTCGACGTGGAGGCTGCGCAGGTCGCGCGCATCTGCCGGACGGTGCGCACGGTCGCGGTGGACTATGAGCGCAAGAGCCTGCGCGCGAAGATGAAGTCCGCGAACAAGTTGGGCGCGCGCTGGGTCGTGCTCCTCGGCGTTGATGACGCGAAGCGCCATACCGCACAGCTCAAGGAGATGGCGAGCGGTGACCAGGTCGAGGTCGCTTGGGCCGAGCTTCCGCTGCGCCTCGCATGAGCGGCTTCACCGCGCCGCACTGCGGCGCCCTCAGGGCTTCGGACGACGGGCACGAGTTGGAGCTCTACGGGTGGGTGTCTCGGCGGCGCGACCACGGCGGTCTGATCTTCATCGACCTGCGCGACCGTTGGGGTGCGGTGCAGGTTGTGTTCAACCCGACCAAGGCGCCGGGCGCGCACGCCGCCGCGTCCGGCCTCCGTTCGGAATATGTCGTCCGCGTCAAAGGCGTGGTCGGGCGCAGGCCCGCCGGCTCAGAAAACCCGCGCATGGAGACAGGCGACGTGGAGGTGGCGGCATCAGAGCTCGAGATCATCTCCGTCTCGAAGACGCCCCCGTTCCAGATCGAAGACGAGACCGAGGCCGACGAAGCCCTGCGCCTCAAGTATCGATACCTGGACCTACGCCGTCCGCGGATGCAGAAGATGCTCGTGACGCGGCACCGTCTGACCAAGATCATCCACGCCTACATGGACGAGCACGAGTTCGTCGAAGTCGAGACTCCGATGCTGCTCAAGGGAACGCCGGAGGGCGCCCGTGACTTCCTGGTCCCGTCGCGACTGCACCCGGGAGAATTTTTCGCGCTGCCACAATCGCCTCAGCAGCTCAAGCAGCTCCTCATGGTGTCCGGCCTCGGTCGCTACTACCAGATCGCGCGGTGTCTG
The DNA here is from genome assembly GCA_036783075.1 of Candidatus Dormiibacterota bacterium. Classification (GTDB taxonomy): domain Bacteria; phylum Chloroflexota; class Dormibacteria; order Dormibacterales; family Dormibacteraceae; genus Palsa-870. The sequence goes on from DAIPXW010000039.1 coordinate 9,372, forward strand.
CGTGACGAGGATCTGCGCGCCGACCGAGTCGTCGAGATCACGCAGCTCGATCTCGAGATGTCGTTCTGCAGCGAGGAGGATGTCTTCACGCTGATCGAAGGCCTGTGGGCGAGGGTGTGGAAGGAGATCCTCGACGTCGACCTGGTGACGCCTTTCCCGCGCATCGACATGCAGCAATCGCTGCTGCGGTATGGGACCGACAAGCCGGACCTTCGCTATGAGCTCGAGATCGCCGATGTCACCGACGCGCTGCGCGAAACCGGCGCCGACGTGCTGCGCGGCGTGATCGCGGAAGGAGGCGTGGTTCGGTGCATCCGATTCCCCGACGGAAAGTCCGCGAGCCGGCGCGAGCTGGACGAACTGGCACAGCTGGCCAAGAGCGCTGGGGGCAAGGGCCTGGCCTGGATTCCCGGGCCGCTCGACAAGCGCATGTCCGAGGGCGAACGTTCGACCGTGATGGCCGCGGCGCAGGCCGGTGAAGCCGATCTCGTCCTCCTGGTTGCGGACCGCCGGCGCAAGGCGGAAACGGTGATGGGCCTGCTCAGGCGCGAGATCGCGCGCCGCCGCAATCTCATCAGAGAGGACGAGTGGCGCCCCCTGTGGGTGTACCCGATGTACCTGTTCGAAGAAGACGACCAGGGCAAGCTCACCTATGGCCACCACCCGTTCACGTCGCCCTGGCCTGAAGACATGGACATCATCGACGAGCGACCCCTCGACGTTCGCGCGCGGGCCTATGACAGCGTGGTCAACGGCGTCGAGCTCGCCAGCGGCAGCATTCGCATCCACGACCGCGCGCTTCAGGAGCGCGTCTTCGAGATCCTGGGCCTGGACAAGGCGACCATTCAATCGCGCTTCGGCCATTTGCTGGAGGCCTTCGAGTACGGCGTTCCGCCCCATGGCGGTATCGCTCCAGGAATCGATCGCTTGATGATGGTGCTCACCCGCACGGAGAACATTCGCGACGTCGTCCCCTTTCCAAAGACACAAACTCACCAGGACCTGATGCTGGGCGCTCCCAGCCCGGTCGATCCCGCACAGCTCGAGGAGCTGCACATCAGGGTGGTTCCCCCCAAGAAACCAGCCTCGTAATATGGCGGTGCTCCCGAAGGGCTGCGGCAGTGTGCGGCTTGCCCAACATTCGAGAAAACGGGACCCCGGAGTCCAGACAGCCGACCAAACGCCCGCTCGACGGGACTTGGAGAGCCAAGGCAGGGGACCCACCTGAGCTCGCTCAGGACAACCC
>DAIPXW010000040.1:0-10586 GCA_036783075.1 Candidatus Dormiibacterota bacterium
CGGGAAGGATCTGCCGACAGGGTCGTCTTGCCCGTGCCGCTCAACCCGAAGAAGAGCGCGACGTCGGAGCCCCCGCTGCTGACGTTCGCCGAGCAGTGCATCGGAAACACGCCATTTGCGGGAAGGAGGTAGTTGAGCGCGGTGAAAATCGACTTCTTGATCTCGCCGGCGTATTCGCTGCCGCCGATGATCACGATCCTCTGCCCGAGGTTGACCAGGATGAACGTCTCGCTGCGGGTGCCGTCGGTCTTGGGATCGGCCTTGACCGAGGGCAGCGAGATGACGGTGAAGTCGGGCTCGAAGTCCATGAGCTCGTCGGCGGTGGGCCGGATGAATAGGTTGCGGGCGAACAGGCTGTGCCAGGCGAGCTCGGTGACGACCCGCACGCGAAGGCGATGCCTGACGTCAGCACAGGCGAAGACGTCCTGCGTGAACACCTCGTGCGTTTCCGTGTAGGCGTCCATGCGCTGGAGCAGCGCGTCGAACCTCGCTATCGAGATGGGCTGGTTGCCGGCGTGCCACCAGATCGCGTCCTGGCTCGTCGGCTCCTTCACGAAGAACTTGTCCTTGGGCGAACGGCCCGTGTGCTTTCCCGTCTCGGCGGTCAGCGCCCCGCTGGACACGATCACGGCTTCGTTGCGCCGGATCGCGTGCTCGTAGAGGGCGGCGGGGCTGAGATTGCGACGCTCGGGCGCGGGCCGGATCCTTGCGGGCATCGCTCTCAGGATAGGGAACGCGTCGGGCTAAGCGATACGGCTACCGCGGCGGGAGCTGGCCCGGCGTCGCTGCTTGCCGCTCACGTAGTCGACCAGGATGTACTCGCCCAGCCGGTCCGGCGAGACGAAAAACGCGCGGCCCTTGTTGATCCTGGTCATCTGGTTGATGAACTCGGTCAGGTAGGGCCCGCGTTCGAGCATGAATGTGTTGATCATGATGCGATCGCGTGTGCACCGCCTCACCTCGCGCAGGGTCTGCTGGATCGTCTTGAAGGTTGGCGGGTACGCGAAGTACGCGCGGCCGTTGTCCTCGAGGTGGGCGGTCGGCTCGCCGTCCGTGATCATGATGATCTGGCGGTTGCCGCGATGTTTCGCGAGCAGTGAGCGCGCCAGCTGGAAGCCGTGCTGCATGTTGGTGCCGTACACGTAGTCGTTGAGCGCGAGCTGCGGAAGCGTCTGCGGTTTGAGCTCGACCGCGTAGTTCGAGAACCCGACGACGTACAGCGAGTCCCGCGGGTACTGGCTGCGAATCAACGAGTCCAGGGCGATCGCCACCTTCTTCGCCGCGAGGAAGCAGCCGCGCAAGAACATCGAGCGGCTCATGTCGATCATCAGCACCGTCGACGCCTGCGTCACGTGCTCGGTGCGGTGGACCACGAAGTCCTTCGCGGCCAGCTTGACGGGCACCTTCGGTCCTTCGCGCACGACCGAGTTGAAGAGCGTCTCCTTCAGGTCCAGGTGGAAGGGATCGCCGTACTCGTATTCCTTCAGCTCGTCAGAGGCGTCGTTGCCGATGCCCCCGCGCCACAGCTGGTGCTGGCCCATACGGGACTTCTTGAGCTGGTCGAAGATGTCCCGCAGCGCGGACTGGCCGATCCGCCTCATGCCGCGCGGCGTGAGCTCCATGCGCCGGCCCTTGCGCTCCACGTACCCGGCCTTCTCGAGCACATCTGTAAGCTTGCGGAGCTGATCAAGCGCCTGCCGCGCGTCGCTGCCGAGCAGCTCCTGCGCAAGCGAGCGGTCGATGTCGTCCGGGCGGAAGCTGCCGCGCTCCAGCTGCGACTCAAGACGGTCCATCTGCTGCAGGCGCTCCATCAGTCCCATCGCCTCGCCCATGCTCAGCGGATCCTCGCCGAAGAAGGGGTAGCGCTCCGCCAGCTCGGACGGCGGCATCATCGCCTGCATGAACCCGGACAGGCGCGCCAGCTCGAGGCGGAGGGAGTCGTCCTGGAGCAGCGCGTCCATCATCTGGCGCAGCTCCTCGCGCGCCTCCGGGCTCATGCTCTGCAGCAGCGACTGCATCTGCGCCATCTGACGCTGCAGGTGCTCCAGCAGCTCGTCAAGGCTGTTGATGCCCGGCGGGAACATGTCCCCGAACCGCTCCATGAAACCGTTGAAATCGGGCGCGCGGCCCTGCATGCGCTGCTCAAGCATCTTGTTCAGCTCGCGGACCATGTCGCGCACGCGCGAGAGATCCTGCCCCTGCATCTGCTGGATCGAGCCTTTCAACCCCTGGAACATCTGGTCGACCATCTGCTTCTGCAGCTTCTGCATCAGCTCCTCGAACTTCTGCCGGGCGGCGTCGTCGACGAACTCGTAGTCGCGCAGGCCTTTGATCTGCCCGCCGAGGTCATCCGGGAGCCGGTCGAGCTGCTCGTTGCGCTGCTTGGCGATCCGCTCCATCAGCTTTTTCGCCTCGGCCGTTTCTGACCCGTCGAGACGGCGCTCGATCCCGGCCTTCTCGGTGTCGATGACCTCTTGGACCTGCTCACGAAGCTGCTCGATGGTGGAATCCAGGTTGTACCGGCCGAGCTCTCGCTCGCGCGCCTCGCGGAGCTGCTTGAGAAGCTGCTCGAGCCCCGGCATGTTGGGCGAGCCCCAGCGAAGGAGGCGCTGGAGGGCGGCGTTGAGGTCGCCGTAGTTCATCAGGTCGTCGGAAAGCGCGTCCAGGACGTCGCCGGCGTCGAGATCGTCCAGCTTCTGGGAGCCGTCCCAGCGCGAGTAGCGGAACTTCACCGGACCACGCTAGCAGGCCGCCATCCGCCCAAAGCCCGCTCTATGCACCGGGCGGCGCGCAGGGCGACGTCGTCGTGCCAGTGCCGCGCGATCACCTGGACCCCGATCGGCAGGCCCTCAGGAGACGTCCCGGCCCTGACCACGGCACATGGGTTGCCGCTGAGGCTGTACGGGCTGGTGTAGGTGAACTGATGCGCGGGCACCACTTTGGCCCGGTAGAGCGGAGCGACGTCGGGGGCGACCGGGCTCAAGATCAGGTCGAAATCCGACATAAAACCCAGGAGCGTCGTGCGGAAGGCGTCCCAGCGCTTATACAGCCGGTCGTGGCTCATCCGCTTGTCGCCCCAGTACGCGAGGGTCACCTGCTGCGCTTCGTGTAGGCCGGGGGGCCGCGACTCGCGCACGTCACACCCGGCGTCGGCGAGCGCGTGCACCGCCGAGCGAACCGCGGCCGCGACCGCCGCGGTCGGTTTGGCGAGACCGTCGTCCGCGTACCAGGCGACCTTCAGGTCGCTCAGCTTCGGGGTGCGCCTCGGCAGCGGAACCGGGACCACCCCAGAGTCGACCCCGTCCGGCCCGACTATCAGCGGCAGGACGAGCGCGAGGTCTGACACGAAGCGGGCCATCGGCCCGACCTGGCTGCGTGGGTCCGACAGGCCGCCGACGAGCCCATAAGCTCCCGTGCCCGGGACCAACCCGGTGGTCGGTTTGAGGGCGGCGATCCCACAGAAGTGCGCCGGCAGGCGGATGCTGCCGCCAGAGTCGCTTCCGATGCCCAGGGGCGACCCACCCGCGGCGATGATGGCAGCCTCTCCGCTGCTGCTCGCTCCGGGCGAACGCGCGATGTCATAGGGATTGCGGGTTCCGCCGTGAAGCGAGTTCCAGCTGTCGCCGCCTGCGCCGCCGGGAGGACAGTTCGTCTTTCCGATGAGGATCGCGCCCGCCTCCCTCATGCGGGCGATGACCGTTGCGTCCTGGTCCGGGATGTTGCTCCTCAGCATGCGAAGACCGGCCGTGGTCGGGAGCCCCGCCGTGTCGAAGATGTCCTTGGCCGTGAATGGCACGCCGTGCAAGGGCCCCAGCGTCGTCTTGCGCTTGTTCTTTCGATCGGCGGCGCGGGCCTGTTTGAGCGCGCTTTCGGCCGTCGCAAAGACGACCGCGTTCAGGCGCGGGTTGACTGTGTGGATGTGCTCGAGGTGTGCCCGCACGACCTCCAGCGACGAGACCTTCTTCGTGCGGATGGCCCGCGCGAGCCAGCCCGCGGGGGCCCCGATGATGTCTCTCATCTAGTCAGCGCCACGGATGTCTAACGTCAGACCCGGTCTCCGGGTTTGATGTCGAGCACTTTAACGCCCGGCCCGACCAGCATCTGAAGCTCGCTTGGGCGGCCCTTCAGTGGGGGAAACGTGCCGAAGTGCATCGGGACGACCGTCTTCACACCCAACAGCGAGGCTGCCTTGGCGGCGCGGTGAGGTCCCATCGTGTAGAAATCGCCGATCGGCAGGAAGGCGACGTCGAACTCACTCAGCTCGGCGATGAGCGCCATGTCTCCGAAGACGTCGGTGTCACCGGCGAAATACACGGTGAAGTCGTTCTCGAACTCGATCACCATGCCGCACGCCTGCCCGCCGTAGAGGATCTTGTCGCCGTCCGAGATGCCGCAAGAGTGCTCGGCATGCACCAGCGTCACCTTGATTCCGTCCACGTCGACGGTGCCACCCTCGTTGATGCCGATGATGGTGTCGCCGTCGATTCCCTTTGAGGCCAGCCAGGAACCGATCTCGAAGTTGGTCACGATCTTCGGTTTGGTCTTCTCCGCGATCTCGAGCGCGTCGTACACGTGGTCGAAGTGACCGTGCGTGATGAGCATCAGGTCGCAGCGTTCGACGTGCTTCAGAGGCTCGGGCGCCACCGGGTTGTTCATCACCCAGGGGTCGATCAGGATCTCCTTGCCCTTCGCGCTCCGGACCTTCCAGGTGCCGTGCCCGACCCAGGTGAAGCTCACTTCAGGATTGAGCGCCATGTGTCACTTCCCTCCCCTCGGTTGATGAAAAGGGGATTCTCCCACAGGGCCCGGGCCGCCTCAGGCTCGGGATGTTGCCGGTTCCGGCAACCTTCTCTGCCGGCGCACCGCCATCAGGCTCGCGATCCAGATCGACGTGATGCCGAGGACGCCGAACTCCGCCATCAGGCGCAGGACGAGCAGGTTCGAGTAGCCGTTCTCGATGAGCGTCTGCATGCGGTTGTGCCCGGGTCCGATCAAGAAGTAGCCGGCGGCCACCAGGGCCAGCACCGTCCAGTCACGCCTGCGGACACCCCATGTCACGAGGACGAGGATCGGCAGCAGCAGCAGCACCAGGTGAGTTCCCCACGAGTAGCTGGCGACCAGCGGGGTCGCCGCGACTACGGCCGCCGCCTCGAGAGCCCTGCCGGTCCGACCTGCGGCCGGCGAGCGCAGCACGAGAAAGGTGACCACCAGCGCCGCGACGGCGATCACCGCGGTGATAAGTCGGGCGGGCGCCGGGCTGCCGCTCGCGGCGCCCAGGAAGGTGTCGGGCTGGAAAAGGCGCGTGATCGTGCCGCCCGGCGAGTGATTCTCGAAGAGTCCGGTGCCCGCGCTCACGGCCGGCAGCACCGAGGACAGGTACTCGTACAGGTACCGGGGCGCGCCGACAAGCCACAACCCCAGGCCGGCCACCGCGGCCGCAGCCAACATCGACCATCGCCTCGCCCACAGGATCAAAAGGCCGACCGGCGCCTGGATCAGCTTGACGGCGACCGCCACGCCGAGCGCCACGCCTCCCCACCAGCGGTCGAGCACCCAGCCCCAGAGCCACACCCCCGAAAGAGCCAGCAGCAAGAGGTTCACCTGCCCCTCGTCGATGTTGCCGATCACCGGCTCGAAGCTGAGCGCGACCAGGGCGAGGAGGGCCGCCAGCTGCCAATCGTCGACCCTCAACGCGCGCAGGGCAAGGAACACGAACAGCACCAGTGACGCATTGAGGACGAGGATCACCGCGATACCGATTACGTGGCTGTCGACGCCGACAAGCGGCTGGAGCATCCAGGCCAGGACCGGAGGCATCACGTACTGAGGGCCGGTCGGCTCCAGGCAGCCCATCGTGCGGCACAGGTCGTAAGGGTCGGCGCCGCCCGCAAGGCGTCCCGCGGCCCGCATATAGCTCTCCTGGAGGTCGCCCAGGTAGGCGCCGAGAAGCAGCGGTTGGATGAGGCCCTGCCAGATGTAGACGAGCCCGATCGGCACGCCCGCCACCAAGAGGAGCAGCGTGCGGAAACGGCGGTTGTCGAGAGCCGGTAGGCCCGCCGCTACCGGCGCGTCCATCACGCGGAGGTTATCGCGACGGCCGGTTTTCGAAACACGAACAGGTTGTTCAAGCCAAGCTGGAATCGCGAGTGGCGCTCCAGCTCGAACCCCGCGCCCTCGAACGCGGCGATCGCATGGAGCGGGTCGAAACCGTAGTGCTGGTGGTCCGCCATGCCGTCGACGAGGCGGATCGCCTTGAGCACCTTGAGGAGATCGTCGACCCGTGAGGACGGGACTGTGACGACGACCCGCCCACCTGCGCGCAGCGCCCGCATGCATGCGGCGGCAAAGTCGGGCTGGTCCTTCTCCCGAATGTGCTCGACGACTGCAAGTGCGGTCACCAGGTCATAGGGTTCACCGGGCGGCAGGGCCGCCGGAAACGTGCCGCGGACGTACTGGTACTTCTCTGTGCTCGAAGGCACCTGGTCCATGTCCAGTCCAACCCCTCCGGCCAGCCGGTCGTCCAGGGAGCGGAAGAGCGCGCCATCCGCGCAGCCGATGTCGAGCACACGTGCGCCTGACGCGTAAGGAACGACCCGCCGGATTCGCTCCGATTGAAGCTTGCGGTCGAGCCACCTCACCGGCCGTCGACCTCATACAGAGCGATCACCAGACTGGGGCCCACCCTACCATGCCCACGTGCCACCACTTTTCCAGCGGGTGTTGACCCGGCCGCTGCTGTGGTGGGCGGTGGCCCTGGTGATGCTGGTGCACGACGTCCTGGGCAACCTGACCGGCGCGACACGGCCCGACGCCGTCTCGGTCCTGCAAGCCGGCTATCGCTGGCTGCACGACCCGGCGGCCATCTACGCGGAGACCGCGCGGCACCTGGCACAGACGGGCCTCGTGCCGGTGACCGGCTTGATCCGCCCGCCTGCCGCGGCGATGCTGGCAGCCCCGTTCACATTCCTGCCCGCCTCATGGCAGGTGCCAACCTGGACCACCGCCGACGCCCTGGCCGCCTTGATCGGTCTTTTCCTGCTTCAGCGAGCGATCGCGACCACCTCGCTGGAGCGGGCGGTCTTCTGGGCCGTCGCGCTGTACAACCCGCCGCTCTTCGCCGAGATCAACGCGGGCCAGATCGGTGGGTTCGTGCTGCTCCCCGCCTGCGCCGCGCTCGTCTCATTTCACCGCAGACCTCGTATGTCAGGAGCCCTTGCCGGGGTGGCCGCGGCGCTCAAGCTCTACCCGGCGCTGATGGTGATCGGCGCGCGCGTCAGATGGAGGCGGTTCATGGCCGGCGCACTGGTGACCGGCGCTGTCGTCACGGTCCTGGCGTGCGTCCCGCTCGGACCGGGACGCAGCTGGGATTACGTCACGCAGGTGCTGCTGCCTTCGCTGAGGGCGCCCAATCCCGACTGCGCCCAGACGTCCATCCCGACGCTCTTCGGGCGGTCAATCGGGGGCGACCCTTATCCGATCATCAACTCGAGCGGGGGCATCACGATGCTTCAATCGCCGGTTCACCTTGCCGTCGTGGCTTCGGCCCTGACCCTCATCGTGCTGGCGGCCGTGGTCGTGGCGTCGATCGCGTCCGCGAACGCGAGCGGCTGGAACCCCGCGTACGGCATGGCGCTGGGCCTGGCTCTTGGGGCGCTGCTGCCCGGAGAGCTCAACCCGTACCAGTACCTGCCGCTTCTGCCGCTGGTCCTGATGGTGACGGTCGTCGCGGTGCGCGACGGCAATCGCGTCATGCTCGCTGTCCTCGCCGTGGGACTGCTGCTCTTCTTGCGCCAGCCGTGCCTACTTCCCTTCCCGAACCTGTGGACCGTTGGCGCGCTGGTCCTGTTCGCCGCGTGCGCCCTCACGGCGTCGAGGTTCCGTTCCAGCACCGGTGGGCCCGACCCTAAGGCGAGCGACGGAACCCCGGCAAACTACTGCTAGTCGGTCGGTGTCTTGCCGGGACCGAGCGAGCCGTTGCGCGACAGCCAGCTCGTGTCTTTCAGGAAGTCGATGAACGCGAGCACCGAGCTCGGTAGGCGGCGGCGACGCAGGTGGACGATGTGCCAGTCGCGGCGGATCGGGAAACCGGTCACGTCCAGCTCGACGAGTCGCCCGCTCGCCAGCTCCAGGGCGCACGCGTAGCGAGAGATCACGGCAAGCCCGAGACCCGACTCGACCGCGTGCTTGATCGCGCCGTTCGACCCCAGCTCCATGGCGACGGTCAGCTTCGCCCCCGCCTTGCGCGCGGCCTTCTCGAAGGACCACCTGCTGCCGGAAGCCGGCTCACGCATCACGAACGGTTGCTCCTGGAGGTCCTTGAGGACCAGCCCTCGCCGCCCGGCGAGCCCATGCCCGGCGGGCGCCACCACCACGAGCTCGTCGCTGATGAACGGAAGGATGGCGAGCTCCGGGTCCTTCAGCGCCGGTCCGATGACGGCAAGGTCGAGCTCGCTGCGCAGCACCTGCTCCTGCACGCGGGTGCGCGTGCCGATCTCGAGCGAGATGACCAGGCCCGGGTGGAGCTTCTTGAAAGCCCCGAGCGCCGCGGGCAGCAGGTAGATGCCGACCGTCGTGCTGGCTCCGACGCGCAGGTTGCCGCGTTTGATCCCCCGCATCTCCTCCAGGGCCACGGATGCCTCGTCGAGGACGTCGAGCGCGCGCCTTGCATACGAGTAGAGCACCGTCCCGGCCTCGGTCAGCTGCACCCGCTTGCCCAGGCGATCGAGAAGGGGCAGGCCGACCGACTCTTCGAGCTCTTTGACCTGGTAAGACACCGACGGTTGGCTGAGGCGCAGCTCGTGCGCAGCGAGGCTGAAGCTGGACAGGTCGGCGACTTTCTTGAACGTCCGCAGCTGGCGCAGCGTGACCGACCGCTCGATGTCCAGCGGAGGATCGAATTCGGGCATCGCGCCTACGATATGCGGTATGGCCGCCCGCCGCCCCAAGAGCATGACGCCGGTCCGGCGGACCACCCCGACGCTCGAGGGAGTCGAGGCACCACGGCGCCGCCAGACCACCGTCTCCGAGCAGAAGATCAACCAGTACCGCAAGCGCCGCTACCAGGCGCTGCACGCCGAGACCGAGGCCGCCAACAAGCGCCGTGCCACCGGCAAGGCCACGGCCCGCGACCGTATCGAGACGCTCCTGGACGACGGCTCCTTCGTCGAGCTCGACCTGTTCGCCGCGCATCGCGCTCACGGCTTCGGCATGGAGGAGCGGCGCATCTCAGGCGACGGCGTCGTCGCGGGTTTCGGAGAGATAGATCGCCGGCCCGTCGCCGTCTACGCGTATGACGCGACCGTTTACGGAGGATCTCTCGGCGAGGTCACGGCCGAGAAGATTGTCAAGGTCCAGGAGCTCGCGTTGCGCAATCGCGTTCCGATCATCGGCATCAACGACTCGGGCGGCGCACGCATTCAGGAGGGCGTGGTCGCGCTCGCGGGATACGCCGACATCTTCCTGCGCAACGTGCGCTCGTCCGGCGTGATCCCGCAGATCAGCGTCATCGCAGGGCCCTGCACCGGAGGAGCGGTCTACTCCCCCGCGATCACCGACTTCATCTTCATCGTCGCGGGACAGGGATACATGTTCATCACCGGCCCCGAGGTGATCCGTGTCGTGACCGGCGAGGCGGTCACGTTCGACGAGCTCGGTGGCGGCGACGTTCACAACGCGACCTCCGGCGTCGCCCATTTCCTGCCCCGCACCGAGCAGGCATGCGCCGAAGGCGTGCGCAAGCTTCTGTCCTACCTGCCCTCTTCCAACGGCGAGCGCCCGCCGTTCGTCCCTACGACCGACGACGTCGAGCGGGCCGATCCCGAGCTGCAGACGATGGTGCCCGAGTCGCCCAACAAGCCATACGACATGCGCGAGCTCGTGGCCCGGGTGCTCGACGAGCGGAGCTTTTTCGAAGTCCAGCCGTTCTTCGCGCCCAACATCATCGTCGGCCTGGGCAGGCTCGGCGGTCACGTGGTGGGCATCGTGGGCAACCAGCCCAAGGTCCTCGCCGGGGCGATCGACATCAACGCGTCGGTCAAGGCGGCCCGGTTCATCCGCTTCTGCGACGCGTTCGGCATCCCGATCGTCTCGTTCGTCGACGTGCCCGGCTACCTGCCCGGCCGCGACCAGGAGCACGGCGGGATCATCCGCCACGGGGCCAAGCTGCTCTACGCGTACGCGGAGGCGACTGTGCCCAAGCTGACGGTGATCACGCGCAAGGACTACGGCGGCGCGTACTGCGTCATGTCACCGAAGCAGATGGGGGCCGACCTCAACCTCGCGTGGCCGACGGCGGAGATCGCGGTGATGGGCCCCGAGGCCGCCGTCAACATCATCTACAAGCGTGACCTCGCCGGGGCGAAGGACCCCGTGGGCCGGCGCAAGGAGCTCGTGGCCGAGTACACCGCCCGGTTCGCCAACCCGTACGTGGCGGCCGAGCGCGGTTACATCGACGACGTGATCGAGCCCAGAGAGACGCGCCGCGAGCTCATCCGGGGCCTGCAGCTGTGCCTGCGCAAGACGGTCGAGCGGCCACCGCGCAAGCACGGCAACATCCCGCTCTAGGCCCGGGCTACCGGCCGCCGCTT
>DAIPXW010000041.1:0-10416 GCA_036783075.1 Candidatus Dormiibacterota bacterium
GGAACTCGGTGTCCTGCGAGTCGCGCGCTGAGAACGAGCACGTGCGCGTGGCGACGATCGACCCGCGCACGTCTCCCAGGACCAACACCAGCCCGGCCCCGCCGGCGCCCGGGGACAGGTGGCGATGAGCGACGAGGGCCGGCGCCGCCTGCGTGTCAACCCCACCCTGTGCGATGGATATGGCTATTGCGCCGAGATCGTCCCGGAGCTGATCTCGCTTGACGACTGGGGCTTCCCGATCGTGAGCGCGGCGGGCATAGACGACGCGGACGTGATGCGCCTGGCCCAGCGGGCGGTGGCCACCTGCCCCCGCCTCGCGCTGCTGCTGGAGGAGCCTGCGGCCGGTCGATCCTGAAGGCCGGCCGCTGAAAAAGCGAGCCTCGTCCGTCCCAGTTTTACGCGCCGATAACCTGCGTCTAACCGCGAAACGATCGAACTGAACCGCTGCAACAGATTCCGTAAAAAATTTCTCTTGCACGTTTTCCAGCCGGTGCTATGCTTCGTCAACTTTTCGGCGCCGCGCTTGTCGTGTCCAAGGGAGGAAGGGTGTTTTTCGGGAGGGTTCGGTCGCCTTTTCAGGTGATCGTCGCGTGCTGTACGGCTATGGCGTGACGCCTGCCGTACGCGGCGAGGAGTCGCGGTGAAGGCGGCGCTGAAGTTGCTGTCGGCGACCGGCGCCATGGGAGGCGCGGTCGCTCTGGTTCTGATCGTCCAAAGCGTCGCGAGCTACACGTCGCTGTCGACCACGATCCAGAAAGACGCCCAGCCCGCCCCTTCTCGCGCGACGACCTCGTCGCCCATGGTCGTCGGCATTTCAGTCGACACCCAACATGGCCTGGCGACCTTGACCATGCCGACGTTCACCTCGCAGAGCATCGCGTCGGCGCTCGGCGCGAAGTACGGGATGCAGCTGCTGACGTCATACCCCTCCTTCGGCCAGTACGTGTTCTCCCTTCCACAGATCCGGATCGGACCAGGTCCTGAGCAGCACACCGCGACGATCTACTTCCCGCCCTACGCCACCACTTCCGACATCGGCGCCTTCCTTCAGCGCAACGCGCTGCAGGTGAGCGAGTGGGTCTCGACCGATGACAGCGCCGGGCGCACGGTGATCGTCGCTCTGCCGCAGGTGAAGCCGGTGCTGGTCGACGCGAAGCTCGGCATCTGGCGCGCGTGGGTGGCCCCGAACCTAGAGCGGAGCCGGATCGACGCGTGGGCGGCCACCAACCACGTGCAGATCATCAGCTACGACCCGCGCAACGGCGAGCTGATGATCCAGGGTCCGAAGCCGAAGCCGGTCTACGTTCGAACGGTCATCCGCAAGCCGGTCACCGTGAAGACGACCACGACCACCATCACGAACCCTCCGACCAGCAAGCTCTACATCTCTTTCAAGCCCGGAACGACCTTCACGACAGCGCAGCAGGCGGTCCAGCAGGCGGGCGGGCAGATCACGAGCTATGACAGCAACACCCAGCTGGCGGTGGCGAACGTTCCGGTGGCGCAGGTAGGACCTGCGACGACATCGCTGACCGCGTCGCCGCAGGTGAGCTGCGTGAGCGCGTCGTCGACGGCCTGCCCGGGCCTGCCGTCGGGCACCACGAACCCCGGCTCGACGACGACCGACACAACCACAACTCCTCCGTCCACGACCACCGGCACCGGGACCGGCTGGACGACGTCGGTGGTCCCCGCCCCGGTGACCACAACCGTTCCGGCGCAGCTGACGGCCACAGCGGCTGACGGGCACGTGTCGCTGAGCTGGACCGCGGTGAGCGGCGCGACAACCTACCTCGTCTACCGCTCGATCGGGACCGACACCCCGGTGCAGGTCGCGACCACCACCGCGACGAGCCTCACCGACGTCGGCGGCACCGTGGGCGCCTCGTACGCGTACAGCATCGTCCCGGTTCTCTCGACAGGGCCGGACACGTCGCAGGCGCAGACGGCCAACGCGGTCTGGGTCGCCGCGACTTCGACCCCGGTGATCGTCACGACCGGCGCGCAGTCCAGCACCCTGAGCGGTTCCGTCGCCCTCGGCGTCGACGCGCGGACCGGCGACGGAGCAGGCTCCGCGACCTGGGCGGTAACCGCGCCGGACGGCACCACGACCCAGATCGCGACCGCCACCGGCACCGCATCGGCCGCCGACCCGCTGACATGGAACGCCCGCGGTGTCTGGGATTCTCGAGGCGTCGCGGATGGCGCCTACACGCTCGTTGTCACCGTCAGCGACGGATCCGGCAACAGCACGCAGCTCGGGACGCAGGTTCGCATCAACAACGCCGCTCCCGCAGCCCCGACCGCGTTGGGCGCCGCACCGCTCGGTACGAGCGTGGTGCTGACGTGGCGCCAGCCCGCGGTCGCCAACGGCGCCGCATACCTGGTCCAGAAGGACAGCGACCTGGAACCGGTAGCCGCGGTGGCGACCGGCTCGCTGTCGTGGACCGACCAGAACGCCGGCCAGGGTTCGCACACGTACACCGTGACGCTCGAGGATGAGTTCGGGCACAAGAGTGCGCCGGCCAGCGCGTCGGCCGTCGTCACGGGGAGCACGGCGCCGGTCAGCCTGCCGTCACTGACCGTGACGCTTCCGAGCGGCGATGTCCTCGCCATGGACGGCGCGGTCGACGACCGTCTGATCCTGGTGACCAACTCGACGGCGGGCAGCGGCGTCCAGTTCGAGTACGCGATCGACGGTGCAGCGTGGGCCCCGGTGCAGGGAACAGTCTCGTGCTCGCCAGGGTGCGCAGCCGACTGGAACGTGGGGGCGCTGCCTCGCGGGCACTACTCGGTACGGGCGGTGACCGCCGCAGGCTCGAGCATCGTCAAGGGATTCACGCTCCGTGGAGACGCCGGGCTTCCTGCGCCTTCCGCGCCGACAGCGCTGATCACGCCCCAGGGCGTTTCGCTGAGCTGGACTCCCGCGCAGGGTGAGCTGGCCAACCACTTTGCAGTCAGCCGCCTGGACGGCAACGACTGGGTCGTGCTCGACCGCGTCACCGGCACCCAGTACCTCGACCGCGGAGCGCAGCCCGGCCCGAACCACTACCGCATCCAGGCGTACAACTCGGACGGGGCGGTGGGCCAGGCGTCGGTCGCCACGACCGTCATCGTGCCGGACGTCGCTCGATCGGTGAGCTCGATCGGGTCGGGCACCATGGCGGCCCCGTCCGGGCTCAACGCCGTGTCGGGCCCTGGCGCTGTGACGCTGATGTGGACAGCCGTGTCGAACGCTTCCGGTTACGTGGTCGAGCGTGCCTGGCAGGCGGCGGGGCCCTTCAACCAGGTCGGCAGCACGGGCGAGACGGTCTACCGCGACTCGGCCCCGGTCGGGGCGCTCGCGTACTACCGCGTGCACGCCTTCAGCGGCGGCGTCGACGGTCCGGCCTCCTCGGTGGTCTCGGCGGCGATGGTCCCGGTGGCGCCGCAAGGCAGCGCCGCGACGCCTTTCGTGGTGGCGTCTGCCGCGGCCGCCTCTTCCGCGCCGGCCCTCGGCACGCTGAAGCTTGGCAGCGCGCAGTCGACCGGCTCGGCCGGTTCGCGCCTCGACGTCACCGCGTCGGGCGTTGCGTCGGTGGCGCCCTCCTCGGTCCAGGTTCAGGACCTCCAGGCGGGCACCTGGTACGCGATCGGCGAGCTTCCGGCGTTGATCAACAGCCAGACCTGGACCGCGAGCGGCACGATCATGACCGGGGCGCTGTCCGAGGGCAGCCACCAGGTTCGAGCGGTGGCGATCGCGCCGAACGGCTCCGTGATCAACGCGACGGCCATCTCGACTCTGAACGTGGTTCACACCGCACCCGTCGTGAGCGGCGTGACCGCCGCCATCTCCGGCTCCGCGGTCCTCGTCAGCTGGAACAGCACCGCCGGCGTCACCTACAACGTATACCGCGCCTCCGGCTCCGGCGGCTTCGCCGCGGCGGCGGCGGGCATAGGCGGGGGATCGTTCGCGGACGGCTCTCTTCCGGGCGCGCAGTCGACCGGCTACGTCGTGACGGAGACCGACGCCTACGGCAACGAGAGCGCATTCAGCCAGGCCAGGTGGGTGACCACGCCGGTGGCCTGGAACACGACCCTCCCCGAAATCAGCATCCTGACCACCAACGCCACGGAGCGGCCCGACCAGGCGATCGTCGACCTGGCGGCGCAGGTCTCGGCGGCGGGCGGCCTGTCCTCCATCGGGTTCTACTACGCACCCATCGGTGGCGCGTGGACCTCGATCCCCGACGTGCTGCCGATCAACCCCGGCGCGCCAATCGCGCCCGGCGGCCCGAGCCTCGGCTCGGCCAGCGGGCTCGGCTGGGCGACCACGTTGAACACGACCTCTGTGGCGGCCGGGAAGTACGTCTTCCGCGTCGTCGCCACCGACGCCTTTGGGCGCATCGCGCAGCAGCTCGACTCCTTCGTGGTCGGCGCGGCCGGCGCCCGCGGCCCCCCAACCGTCGGATTCAATTTGAATGTCACGCCGACCTCAACCGGCATTCACCTGACCTGGACAGGGCTTACCGGTGACTCATTCCAGGTTCGCCGTTCAGTTGGAGCAAGCACCAGCTTCTCAGCGCTGACCACCACGACAGCCTCATCGTTTGTCGACGGCGCGGTGGTCCCCGGGAACACCTACCGATACCAGGTGATTCGACTCAGCCCGGCGATCGCCTACACCTCGATCCAGTCCGCGACCGCCATCTCGTCGTACGACGCCAGCGGCAAGGCGACCTCGGCCGACGGCTCGGTTGCTGTCAGCCTGGCGCCTGCGAGCAGCGACCAGCTCGCGATCGACGTCGTTCCCAACAGCGCCCCGCCCTCCCTGCCGTCCGGGATCACTTCCACCGGATCGGCATTCGACGTGAACGCCACTAGCATCGCGAGCGGGTCCGCGGTCCACCAGCTAGACCAGCCGGCGACCCTGGCCTTCGCGATTCCCGCAGGGGTCACCGAGGCGCAGGCGCAGACGCTGTCGGTGTATCACTGGGATGCGGCCAGCAGCACCTGGGTGAAAGAGCCGACGACCGTGGACTGGGCCCACCACCAGCTGATCGCCACAGTCACGCACTTCAGCCTCTTCACCGTCGGCTCGACGTGCGATTCCGGCCTCCACTATCTCTGCTGGAACGACGCTGTCGCGGCCGTGGTCAGCCTCGCCGAGCCGACCGGGTTGGCCACCCTGCTCGTCAGCGACAACGGGGGCACCGGTCTCCAGTTCTCGTACACCCTGCTCGGGGTCACGATCGCCTCGGGACCGACGCTGCCCTGGACCACCTCTCGGTCGACCATGACGTCGCTGACCATCAACGCCGGCAAGTCCAACGTCGAGATCAACGGCAACCTGGACTCACTTGGCGGCTCGCTCGAGATCGACGGGTCGAGCATCAAGGTCGACTCGGG
Organism: Candidatus Dormiibacterota bacterium; assembly: GCA_036783075.1. Classification (GTDB taxonomy): domain Bacteria; phylum Chloroflexota; class Dormibacteria; order Dormibacterales; family Dormibacteraceae; genus Palsa-870. The sequence goes on from DAIPXW010000041.1 coordinate 5,389, forward strand.
CTTCACGGTCAGCGCCGCCACCACCGTCAACTTCAACGCTGTGTACCAGAGCAACGGCCACAGCCTGCTCGGCATCACGAGCACGATCCTCGGGGTCAACGCGACCATCGATCTCGGCGGCGTCACCCTCAGCGGGTCCTCGATCGACCTCGAGGCGCTGTCGGGGACGCTCGCCACCACGGTGGGCGGCGGCGGCCAGCTTCTGACGATTCCCGGGCCCAAGACGCTCAACGTCGCCTCGACATACTGGTTCGACTCCACCGGCTCCTTCACGGTTGACGGGGCGACCGGCACCTGCGCGTACACGGGCAAGACCAACACCTCCTTCACGGGCGTGTCGGGCTGCGCGGGTACGCCGGCTGATGGCGCCGCGGTCAAGTCGGGGATCGCCCAGAACGGCAGCGGAACCGGCATCAACCACGGCGCGCTGCAGCTCATCTACACCGCCGGTGTGAACGTGCACGGCGCGTCGACGATTACCGCGAGCAGTGGGAACGTGACCATGGCGAGCAACGTCGACGTCACCGCGGCGGCGTCCGCCAACGGTGGCCCTGACCTTGGCGCATGGAACTCGGTCACCACCTACAACAAGGGCGACGTCGTCACCTACAACAACAAGCACTACGAGGCGCTGAACACGGTGACGAGCGCCACGACACCGGACGCCGACACGACGAACTGGAAGGACGCCAAGAGCAGCGACTCGTCGGTGACCGCTTCGCAGGTCCTTGCGACGGCGAAGAGCCAGCTCTCGGACACGAGCTCCATCTCGGCCGCCGCGGGCAACGTCGCGATCACCTCCAACCTGAAGACCAACATCGCGACCACCGCCGACTCCTCGGCCGCCGGTTCGGGCGCAGGCATCGCGGTGGCCGTCCTCACCACCGACTCCGAGGCGTTCATCGACAGCACGGCCGCGACGCCGATCAGCTCTCTGGGCCTCACCATCTCGGCCGACACGAGCAACACGGCGCCTACCATCGCCAAGTCGAGCCCGAGCGGTGCGGACTCGTCCGGAAACGACCAGAGCGCAAACGACAACAGCAAGAGTGGAGGAGATCGACTCGACTCCTCGGCACCTGGCTACAACTCCGGTTCCGCCGGCCAGGCCGACAACAAGTCCAAGACGGCAGCGGGAACGGGCGGCGGATCCAGCGGAAACCAGAACCTGACCGCGGCGCTGGCGGTGACGGTGGTGGTCGAGACGACCAAGGCCTACATCGCTCCGAAGGACGCCACCACGGTCCACTCCATCAACACCGGCACCGGGACGCAGAAGATCCACGCGGGCGCGACCAACAACGCGTCCGCGACCGCGGACGCCGGCAACGTGCAGTTCTCGCCCGACGCCCCGACCTTCACCCTCCCGGCCACCGTCGGCGGCTTCCTGAAGGGCGGCAACAGCTACTACTACCGGATCTCCGCGCTGACCACGGGCGACGCCAACACCTCTGTGGCCGCCGGTCCTCCCCAGCCTCTGATTGGCACCGGCGACACGCTGACCGTCGGTACCACCAGTGGCTTTGACCCGACCGGCGTCCTGACCGTGGCCGGCGTCCCCGGTGCTTGCTCGTACACGGTCGCGACCGCCATGACCTTCACGCTCAACGGCTGTGTCGGTACGGCGCTCGCCGCCGCCGCCGTCACGCAGGCCAACGAGAGCCTTCCCGGCGCCGAGGGAACCTACAAGGTGCCCGGTACGACCACCACCAACCAAATCACCGTCAACTGGGGCGCGGTCGCCAACGCGATCGGCTACCGGATCTACCGCGGTGACTCGACCGGCACCGAGGCGCTGCTGGCGTCCGTCGGACTGGGAATCCTGACTTACACCGACAACACCAACGCGACACCGACCGGCGCCATGCCGACCGAAGACACCAAGTCGGGCGTCGGCATCGCGGTCGCCGTGAACGTCGCGGTCATCAACACAGACGCCTACCTGGCCGGGAACGCGAGCCTGACCGCGGGTGGCGGCGTGACGGTCGAGGCGACCGGCCCGGGTTCGGGCAGCTCGAGCTTCGCCGCGCACGCGACCTCCGGCGCCGGTGGCAGCAGCGTCGGCGTCGCGGGCTCGATCGCGGTCAACGTCGTCGTCAGCAACACCATCGCGGACGTCGAGTCACCGACCCCGGTTGCCGTGAGCGGAGACCTGACTCTGACGTCGACCTCGAACCTATCCAGCAACGCGACGGCCGACGCCAAACAGTCGAGCGACGGCAACACCAGCGGCGTCGGCGCCTCGGTCGCGGTCAACGTCGTGAACGACACGACGACCTCTGGCCTGGCGAACGGCTCCCAGCTGACGGGCGCCGCGAACTTGAAGGCCACCGCGAACGGCACCGACGCCATGGTGACGAAGGCCGACGGCGGAGCCTCCGCCGGCAGCGGCAGCTTCGCGGTCTCGGCGCAGGTCGCGATTTCGATCTCGAACGTCACGACGACCGCCTCGATCGGGACCGGCCTCGACCTGACGCTCACCGGGACCCTCACGGCCGCCGCGACCCAGAAGGCCTCGGCCACGACCACCGCGAGCGGCGCGACGACGGGCGGCAACGCCGGGATCGGCCTGTCGCTCGGGCTGGAGGTCGCCAACCACATCGTCCTTTCGCAACTCAACCGCAACCTCGCCGGCGCCGGCGGAGCGGTGAGCTTCACCGCGACCGGTTCCTCGGCCAACGACACCGAGGCGAACGCGAGCTCCGCCGGTTCGCAGGAGAAGTCCGGCTCCAGCTCGAGCGAGACGGAGGGATCGGCGGCGTCCAAGGACAGCACCGGCAAGGACGTGAACCAGAAGGCCGACGACAACCTGGGGCTCGGCAACAGCGACTCCACCGCCGCGGGCGGCAAGGACTCTGGCTCCACCAGCACACCGAAGGCGAAGAGCGGTGAGAACGGTGGGACGACGTTCACAGTCGCGGCCGCGGCGGCCATCGCGATCGTCACCGCAAAGGCGATCGCGACCCCCGCGGACGCGATCTCGATCACGAGCAGCGGAGCGCTGAGCCTCAAGTCGTCCGAGGACGTCGACTCGAAGGTAATCGCCAAGGGCAGCGCCACCAAGGCGAAGACGGCCAACATCGGCGCGGCTGCGGCGATCAACCTCGTCAAGATCACCAACGACGCGAGCACAGGCCTCAACGACCTGATCTCCACCCACGGCCTCAGCCTCACGGCGGCCATGACCAAGACAGGCGCTGCGCGTGGCAACTGGACCTCGGGCACCAGCTACAGCAAGGGCGACGTCGTCAAGGACGTCCTCGACGGCAACACCTACGCAGCGCTGAACGACGTCACGTCGGACCTCAGCGCACCGCACTTCGACGCCACGAACTGGGCGATCGTGCTCCCCTGGCTGCTCGGGGCCAGCTACAGCAAGGGCGACGTGGTGAGCGACCCGTTTGACGGCAAGGCATACGCGGCGCAGAACGACCTGACCACCGACGTCACGGCGCCGCACTCCGACTCCACGAACTGGACCGTGGTGAGCAGCGAGCCGGACGGCAAGAGCACGCTCGACACCGAGGCGACCGGCGGCGCGGGTGGTGGCAAGGTCGGCATCGCGGGGTCCCTCGCGCTGACGATCGCCGACGTCGAGACGTCCGCCTCGATCCACGCCACCACCGGCGACAACCTGAACAGCAGCGACCTGACCCAGTCCGCCACGAGCTCGGTGGACAGCACGGCTAAGGCCATGGCCAGCGACAAGGACGCGAGCACGGTCGGGATCGGCGCCGGGGCGGCGATCAACATCGTCAACGACGTCACGACCGCCTCGATCGACGGCGGCGCTGTGGTGACGGGAGCCAAGAAGGTCACGCTGACCGCGACCGACACGAACGCCATGACGACCTACGCCGAGGCCGGCGAGGCGGGCGCGAGCGGTTCGACTCTGGGCCTCACAGCAGACGCGGCGATCGCGCTGCCCACGGTGACCACGACAGCGACGATCGCGGGCGGAAGCTCTCAGACCTTCACCGCCTCGGACGCCATCAGCCTGAGCGCGACACAGAACGCGAAGGCGACCACCACGGCCAAGGCAGACGCCGTCAACGGCACCGTGGTGATCGGTCTCGCGCTCGCCCTGGCCATCCCCGACGACGAGGTGACGGCGACCGACTCCCGCACCCTCAGCGGCAAGACCCTGAGCTTCACCGCGACCGGCTCGTCCGCCACGGTGACTGAGGCCGACGCCAGCGCGACCGGCGCCAAGGGCAAGGGCGACGACACCTCAAACAAGGACGTCAACGGCAAGGCCAACGACCAGGTCAGCAACGCGAACAGCTCGAGCAGCTCTACAACAGGCAAGACCTCGAGCACGAGCGACACCAGCAGCGCCCAGGCCACGACCTCGGACAAGAACGAGAGCGGCGGCAACACGGTCACCGTCGCCGGCGCGGCCGCGATCAACATCGTGACGTCGCGCTCGGAGGCTTCCCTCGCCAACGGCGCAAACGTCACCGCGACCGGCGGTGCCCTGACCCTCAAGACCCAGGCGAACACCGACGCGAGCGCCACCGGCAACGGCAAGGCCGACGCGGCGGGCACAGTCGGCATCGGTGTCGGCGTCTCGGTGAACAAGGTGAACATGACCAACCTCGCCACCACGAACAACTCCACGATCTCGAGCAAGGGCCTCGACATCGAGGTGGGGATGCTGGTCAACGGCCAGGACCGAATCCAGCGCTTCGACGGTAAGGACTGGAAGACCATCGACACCGGCGAGACGTTCCCCGAGCAGCCTCAGAACGGCGACTTCTTCCAGCTCACCAAGGCCGTGCCGGGGACGACGACGGTCGACGGCGCTTCGCAGGACCTCACCGGCGGCACGCTCAAGGTGAAGTCGACCCTGCCGTTCGGGGCCGTGGCCGAGACCGGGACTTTGAAGATCGACGGGATCGACGGCAGCTGCAGCTACACGATCACCGATTCCACGCATTTCTCAGTCTCCGGTACGACCTGCACCGGCACCCCCGACGACAAGGTGACCGTCACCCTGGCAACCACGACCGCGGTCAGCGGCCCCAA